>JALYQB010000773.1 GCA_030856045.1 Actinomycetota bacterium | reverse complement strand
CTGCCGTCCTCGTCCGTGCGGGCACCGGCCTCGGCGGCGAGCTCGGCCGCCGAGCTGCCCGCGGGGGGCCGAAACCGTCCCTCGACGACCGCCCGGTCCGCGCCACGCCGAACCCGGGACGCATCCGCGCGGCCGCCGGAGAGCAGCTGCAGCCCAGTGATCACCATGGTCTTGCCCGCACCGGTCTCCCCGGTGATCACGGTGAGGCCGGGGTGCAGGTCGAGCGTGGCCTCGTCTATCACACCGAGGCCCTCGATCCGCATCTCGGTGAGCACGCTGCGTACCCTAGCGCTCGGGACCGACTCCGCCCGGTTGTCCGCGCCGCGCCGGGCCGCGCCAGCCGTGCACCGGCAGCTCGAACTTGCGCACGAGGCGATCGGTGAACGGATTGTCCTGCAGCCGCACGAGCAGCACGGGCACCTCGCCCCGCACCACCTCGATCCGGCCGCCGGACGGCAGCTCCACGGTCCGCCGCCCGTCGCAGCACAGCACCGCCGGGTGACCGTGCGCGTCGACCTCGACGGCGACGACGGAGTCCGGTGACACCACCAGCGGGCGGGCGAACAGCGCGTGCGCGTTGCTCGGCACCACCAGCAGCGCGTCGACGTCCGGCCACACCAGTGGTCCGCCTGCGGAGAATGCGTACGCGGTGGAACCGGTCGGCGTGGCGCAGAGGACCCCGTCGCAGCCGAAGCTGGAGACGGGCCTGCGGTCGACCTCGAGGACCACCTCCAGGATCCGCTCGCGCGAGCTCTTCTCCACGCTGGCCTCGTTGAGCGCCCAGGTGCGCGCCACGGTGGTCCCGTTCACCGTCGCGGTGATGTCGATGGTCATGCGCTCGTCGATGCCGTAGTCGCCCGCCACCACCGCGGCGACGGCGTCGTCCAGCCCCTCCCGGTCACACTCGGCGAGAAACCCGACCCGGCCGAGGTTGACGCCCAGCAGGGGCACTCCCGCCGGCCGGGCGAGTTCGGCCCCCCGCAGCAGCGTCCCGTCCCCACCCAGCACGATGACGATCTCTGCGCCGTCGGCCGCACCGGGCCCGGCGTCCACCACGGTCATCGGTAGGTTCGGATCCAGCCGCTCCGCCTCCTGACGCGGCACCCGGAGGTCGACCCCCGCCGCGGCGAGTCGCCGCGCGACGCGCTCCGCGGTGCGCAGGTTGTCCTCGTAGCCGGTGTGGGCGACCAGCAGCGCCTCGCGGGTCACAGCGGACCCTCCTCGACCGCCGCGCGCACGACGTCCTCGCCCGCCGCCGCAGGTCCGCGGGACAGCCACACGAAGTACTCGACGTTGCCCGACGGTCCCGGCAGCGGACTCGCCACCACGTCGCGCAGCCCCAGGCCGAGGTCCGCGGCCGCGCGCGCCACGTCCAGCACCGCCGCGACGCGGAGCGCCGGGTCCCGCACGACACCACCGGCCCCGAGCCGCTCACGACCCACCTCGAACTGCGGTTTCACCATCGGCACCAGGTCCCCCCCGGGTGCGGTGCACGCGAGCAATGCGGGGAGCACGATCCGCAGCGGGATGAACGACAGGTCGGCGACGACGACGTCGACAGGGCCACCGATGGCCTCCGCGGTCAACGAGCGGACGTTCGTGCGATCGTGCACCTGCACCCGCTCGTCGATCTGCAGCCGCCACGCGAGCTGGCCGTAACCGACGTCCACCGCCACGATCTCGCGCGCGCCGCGGTGCAGCAGGACGTCGGTGAACCCACCCGTGGACGCACCCGCGTCGAGGCATCGCCCCCCCGCGACGGTGAGGCCGGCCGGCTCGAAACGGTCCAGCGCCCCGAGCAGCTTGTGCGCCCCTCTCGACACCCACTCCGGTCCGGCCGTGTCCTCACGGACGACGAGCGGCGCGTCGGGCTCGACGCCGGTTGCGGGCTTGGCGGCCGCGACACCGCGGATCGTGACCCTGCCCGCGTAAACGAGGTGTGCGGCGTGGTCACGGGATCGGGCGAGCCCCCGCCGCACCAGTTCGGCGTCGAGCCGAGCCTTGCGGACCACGTCAGACCTCGTCGATGCCGGCCAGGGCCGCGGTCAGCTCGTCGTGCAGCACCGCGAACCGGGCGACGTGCTCCGCGACGGGCAGCGCGTCGAGGTCCTCCAGCCCGGCGAGGGCAGCGTCTACGACGTACACGCCGTGCTCGGGTGCCGCCTGGGGATTCATCGGGCCGCTCTCCTCGCACCGGGTCTGGTCCAAACGCTAACCGACGAGGCGCTCGTCACCGCCCGGCGTCCAGTCCCAGCGCCCGCACCGCCTGCTGAGCACCGCTGCCGGACCCGATGACGCGCACGGTGCCCTCGCCGTCCGCCCACCAGCAGGCGCACAGCGCACGCAACGCGTCGACGGGGTCACCACCGCCACGGGCCTGCAGCACGAGCTCACCGTCGGTCACCTCACACGTCCAACCGCCGCGGTCACGGATGCGGACCTCCTCGGTGCCCACGGCCAGCCCGCCGAGGTCCGCGGCCAGGTACGTCGGACGGTGCCCAGCGGGTGCTGCCAGCAGCGTCGCCGGATCCGTGATCCCGCTGAGCACCAGCAGTGAATCCAATCCCGCGGCGACCGCTCCGGCCACGTCGGTGTCGAGGCGGTCACCTACCATCAGCGCGCGGCGGGCACCTGCCTTCGCCACCGACGCGTCGACGAGCGGGCGCGCCGGTTTACCCGCCACGACCGGCTCCCGACCGGTGGCCGCACGCAGTGCCGCCACCATCGCACCGTTGCCGGGCAGTTCGCCGTGCTCGGTCGGCAGCGTCGGGTCCACGTTGCACGCGACCCACAGCCGATCTGCCCGGATCGCGATGCAGGCCTCGGCCAGCTCCCGCCACCCGGTGTCCGGCGAGTGACCCTGCACCACCGCGGCCGGGTCGTCGTCGGCCCTGCGCACCGGTGCGAGGCCGGCTGTCGTGACCTCGTCGGCCAGCGCCGAAGTCCCCACCACGAGCACCCGCGCGGCCGGCGCCAGCCGGTCGGCGAGCACCACCGCCGCAGCCTGCGCGCTCGTCGCCACCTCCGGCGCTGCGGCGACGACTCCGAGGCCGGTGAGGTGCTCGGCGACCTGCTCCGGGCTGCGGGACGCGTTGTTGGTGACGAAGACCAGCGCAGTGCCGTCATGCCGCAGCCGGATCACGGCCTCCGGGGCGCCCGGCAGCGCGGACCCGCCGCGGTACACGGTGCCGTCCAGGTCCAGCAGGATCGCGTCGTACCCGGAGGAGAGCGCGCTGCGCTGTCCGATGGTTCGCTCGCTCACTCACTGGCCCCCGAGCTCGATGGCCCGTTCCGCGGCGTCGGTCTCCTCGGTGTCGTCCGCGTCGGCCGCGGCAAGGAACCACCGCAGTGCGTCCTCCCTGCGCCCAGCGGCGAGCAGGTTGTCCGCGTATGCGTAGCGCAGCCGGGCCACCCACGGCTCGCGGGCATCGCTGTCGAGGTCGGGGCCCTGCAACGCGACGACGGCCGCGTCGAGCTGCCCCAGGTCACGCCGCGCACCCGCACCGACGATACGGAGCTCGACGGCGTCCGCCCGGGCGAGCACTCTTGCCTCGGCTCCGCGGGTCAGGTCGAGAGCGTGGTTGGGCCTTCCCATGGCACGTTCGCAGTCCGCCATGACCGCGAGGTGCACGGGGCGACCCGACAGCCGGCGCGCCGCCCGCAGCTCAGTCAAAGCCTCGGACCATTCGCCCACGCGGTAAGCGGCAAGACCCGTGGCCTCTCGCACCGGTGCCACCCGACCGGCGCGGCTCCGTGCGAAGCGGGCATGAGCGAGAGCGGCCTCCGGGTCCTCATCCAGCAGCAGGCCGGCTGCCACCAGGTGGCCGCCGACCAGGTCCGCAAGGCCTGCGGGCAGCGTCGTCAGCTCGCGACGCACCTCGGGGTCCAGCACCGAGATGTCCACGTCGGCAGGCAGTTCCGGGCGCACCGCATCCGGTTCGCGCCGCGATCCGCGTGCCGCTTCGGGGGGTGGCCTCCCGCCCGCGCGGGCAGGACCGTCGCCCTTGTTCAGCGGCCGACCCTCGCCGACGCGACCCTCACCTGAGGGT
>JALYQB010000137.1 GCA_030856045.1 Actinomycetota bacterium | reverse complement strand
ACGAGATCGCCCACCATCTCGCCGCTCTGCAGCAGCGGTCGACGCTCACCGCGCTGCAGTCGGCCCGGCTGGCGGCCATCCTCGACACGCTGGCCGACGACGGGCGGTTCCTGCTCCGGGCCGCCCTTGACGCCGCCGAGTTCCCGGCGGGCGATGCTCGCGGCCAGGAGGCCTTCCAGGATTTCCGCAAGCGGGTGAACCATGCCGCGGCCGAGGCCGGTGTCGATCTTCGGCTCGAGTTGGACTCCCGCAAGGCGCCTCCGGACCAGCGCTACGGCTGGTTCACCGGCGGCGACCTTGTCGATGGGGGCATCGCCTCTTTCACCGGGCAGGCCGCCGGGCGGACGGGGATCGATCATCTAGTCACGTCGGAGGTCGCGGAGCTCGGGCGCTCCCGGCGGACCCGGGTGTACGTCAGCTTCCCCCCGACGGACAACGTCATGGCTCGGAAGGTGAGCATGCTGCTGCGGCAGCTGCGCGAGGCGCTGGCCCTGCACCGCGAGCGGTCGTGGGAGGTTGCCGACTCGGGCGCGGTCGGGCTGGGAGAGGATCCCGAGGTGACGCGCGACCGGCTCTGCGCCCAGGCCGACGTCCGGCTGGCGCTAGTGAGCCCCGCGTATCTCGCAGCTGCCGCGCCTGAGCGTCGCCGGACGCTGGACTCGCCCGGCCGGGTCGTCGCGTTCGCGCTGAGCGGCCTGCCGGACGGCCCGCTGGACTTGGGCCCACTGCGTCGAGACGACGTCCGGCGCCGGACGGAGCCCTGGGACGATCTGACGCGCACCGACCAGCGTAGGCGCTACGTCGCCGACGTAGTGGACGAGATCCAGCGCGCGCTGCGACCACCGCGGGTCACCGCCGAGGACCGGACGCCAGATGACCCACTGACGGAGTGGTCTGCGAGCCTGGCACGGCGCAGGCGGGCCGGGGATAGCGCAGTCCTGATCGAGCCTGAGCGGACCGAGACCACCCTTCGGGAGTCCCGACTGGACCGCTCGGGCTCGGCGCCCGGTCCGGCGCTGCCCGCGGTCGCCCGGCTGGTGGACTGGGCCAGGGCCGAGGGAACAGGGGCGTCGCGGCTCTGCGCGCTGCTCGGTGACATCGGCATGGGCAAGACGACCACCGCGAAGCTGTTCACCCAGCGGCTGCTCGATCTGCGTGTCGGCGGCATCCCCTGCCCATTACCGATCCTGTTCGACCTGCGCGACGTCCGGATCACCGGCCTGGTCCCAACGATGACGCTCGACCACATCCTGGACGGCATGCTCGACGCCAACCGACCCGCGAGCGTCCCGCGAGACCGGCTTTCCGCCGACGTCGTCCGCCGGCGGCTGCACCAGGGCGACGCGGTGGTTGTGTTCGACGGGCTCGACGAGGTGCTCGTCCACCTGAGCCTGCACGATCAGCAGCTGTTCACCCGGCAGCTGTGGCGGGCCCTCGGCGAGGGAACGGGTGCGAAGATGCTGCTCACCTGCCGCACCCAGTACTTCCGCACGATTCGCGACGAGATCGCGTACTTCACCGGTGCGGGCCGGCAGGGCCCGCGGGGCGAGGACTACCTGGCCCTGCTGATGCTCCCCTTCCGGGAGCATCAGGTGCGGGAGTACCTGGCAGCCAACCTTAACCGCGACACGGGTTGGGTGGACGGGTTCCTGGACACCATCGGGGCCGTGCACGGCCTGTCCGAACTCGCCCGCCGCCCGCTGACGCTGCGGCTGATCGCCGACCAGGTGGAGTTCATCGAGACCGCCAAGCTACACGGCCGCACGCTGCGCTCGGCGGACCTCTACGGCGAGCTCGTCGAGCGCTGGCTGTCTCGCGACAGCGGCAAGCACACCCTCATTCCTGAGCACAAGCAGCTGCTGATGGAGGAGATCGCGGCCGGGCTGTGGCGATCCGGGCGGACCTTCTGGGAGGCGGCGGAGGTCGACAACTGGCTCCTCGACGTGCTCGATTGCCGACCCGACCTGCAGCGCCACTACCGCGAGCGGGTGCCCGACCTGTGGAAGGCCGACTTCCGGACTGCCACCTTCCTCAAGCGCGAGGGCGACACCTTCGCGTTCGGCCACCGGTCACTGGCTGAGTACTTTCTGGCCCGCTACCTCGGCCGAGCCCTGATCGAGGTCGGCTCAACCGCCGGCTCGGGCCTCGACGCGCTCGCGATGCCGGTGCCCACCCCGGAGACGTTGGACTTCCTCGGCCAGTCGATCGCAGGAGCGGCGGCCGAGCACCGGTCCGCGGCGCTGGCGGGGCTGGACCGGATCGGGCGCCGGTACGTGCCGCAGGCCTCGGAACTCGCCCTCGCCTACGCGCTCCGGGCGGCCGAGCAGGGGCACCCGCATCAGTCCTTGGTCGGGTCCGGCTGGCGGGCGCCCGACTGAGCGGGTGGGCCATCGGCAGGCAGGGGCCCGACGACACGCGGCTGCCGATGGCCGGGGCGGATCTGACCGGGGCGGACCTGCGACGCGCGACGTTCCACCGGGTGGACCTGACCGGGGCCGACCTCAGCGGCGCCGACCTGACCCTCGCGGAGCTGCACAGCTCGCGTCTGACCTCGGCGCGGTTCGTCGGCGCGCGGGCGATCGGGACTGTGGTACGGGAGTGCGCGCTCGACGGCGCCGAGATCACCCTCGCCGCCACCTACCGGACGCAGCTCCTGCGGTGTACCCCGGCGCCGGCGCCGGCTCCCGGGCTGCTGATCGCCCCGTTACCCGGCGGCGGCCGGCAGGCTGCCAGCGGTGTCTCGCCGCTGTGCCCGCTGACCGGCCACACCCACTGGGTGCAGGCGGTGGCCTGGTCCCCCGACGGCACCCGCCTGCTCACCGGCGGCTACGACGGCGCGCGGGTCTGGGACGCCGCCACCGCAGAGCCGCTGCACCAGCTCACCGGCCACAGCGGCGGGGTGCGGGCGGTGGCCTGGTCCCCCGACGGCACCCGGCTGCTCACCGGCGGCGACGACGGCACCGTCCGGGTCTGGGACGCCGCCACCGCCGAGCCGCTGCACCGGCTCACCGGCCACACCGGCGGGGTGTGGGCGGTGGCC
>JALYQB010000748.1 GCA_030856045.1 Actinomycetota bacterium | reverse complement strand
CCCCTCCACCCGCGCGTGCCGCGGCGGTACCGCCAGGCGCAGCACATCGGTCATCGTCCCGGCGCACCGGTCGGCGACGGCGCGCGCGAGAGCGGCCACGGCAGGTGAGAGCACCGGCTCGGCCGACACCACCCGCTCGACCCACCCGAGCTCGCCCGGGTGCTCGGAGCCCGCCGCGCGCTCGAGCAGGAACCCGTCGATGAGCCGCCCTGCGAACCGGACCCGCACGCGGCACCCCGGGACGGCGGTGTCGGCCAGCTGCTCGGGAACCTGATAGTCGAAGGACCGGTCGAGGTGCGCGAGGGGGACGTCGACGCAGACCCGCGCCACCGGCAGCAGCGGCGCGGGACGGCGCTGCCCACGCCGGGACGTCCTGCTGCCGCTCACCTGCGGGGGTCTACCAGAGTGCCCTGATAGATCCGCTGCGGTCACCGTCGCGCGGCGGCGGCGAGCTCGTCGATGCGGTCGGTGCGCTCCCACGGGAGGTCGAGGTCGGGACGCCCGAAGTGACCGTACGCGGCGATCGCGGCGTACCGGGGCCGCAGCAGGTCCAGGTCCCGGATGATCGCCGCGGGACGCAGGTCGAACACCTCGGTGATCGCCGTCTGGATCCGTGCGGGATCGACGGTCTCGGTGCCGAACGTCTCCACGAACATCCCCACCGGCGCCGCCTTGCCGATGGCGTAGGCGACCTGCACCTCGATCCGGGACGCGAGCCCGGCGGCCACCACGTTCTTCGCGACCCAGCGCATCGCGTACGCGCCCGCCCGGTCCACCTTCGACGGGTCCTTGCCGGACAAGGCGCCGCCGCCGTGCCGCGCCATCCCGCCATAGGTGTCCACAATGATCTTGCGGCCGGTGAGCCCGGTGTCGCCCATGGGCCCGCCGATGACGAACCGGCCCGTCGGGTTGACGAACAGTCGCACGTCCGACGTGTCGAAGTCCGAAGCGACGAGGTCCAGCCCGGCGAGCTCAGGCCCCACCACGTGCTCGCGGACGTCGACGGCGAGCATCCGGTCGAGATCGATTCCCTCGGCGTGCTGCGCGGAGACCACCACCGTGTCGAGCCGTACCGGCCGGTCCCCGGCGTACTCGATGGTGACCTGCGTCTTGCCGTCCGGCCGCAGGTAGGGCACCCGGCCCTCCTTGCGTACCGCGGTGAGCCGCCGCGCGAGGCGGTGTGCGAGTGCGATCGGCAGCGGCATCAGCTCGGGCGTGTCGGTGCAGGCGTAGCCGAACATGAGGCCCTGGTCCCCTGCGCCCTGCCGGGCGATCTCGTCCCGGTCGCCCTCGACGCGCGACTCGTACCCCGCGTCGACACCTCCCGCGATGTCCGCGGACTGGGAGTCGATCGCCACGTTCACCCCGCAGGAGTGCCCGTCGAAGCCCTTCGCCGACGAGTCGTAGCCGATCTCGAGGATCTTGTCGCGGACCAGGGTGGGAATGTCGGCGTACGCCTCGGTGGTCACCTCGCCCGCGACATGCACCTGCCCGGTTGTCACCAGCGTCTCGACCGCCACCCGGCTGCGTGGGTCGTCGGCCAGCAGCGCGTCGAGCAGCGAGTCGCTGATCGCGTCGCAGATCTTGTCCGGGTGTCCTTCGGTCACGGACTCGCTGGTGAACAGGCGACGGCTCACGGGTTCCCTTCCGGAGGAGGCGGGATGGCTCGTCGACCCTAGCGATCTGGCCGCGACATGGATGCTTGTCGCGGTCGTGGCGTGCCTGCCGACCGCGACAAGCATCCCTGTCGCGGTGGGGCAGTCAGGTTGGCAGGCGCGCCGCCACCGCGTCCCACACCAGCGACGCGAGTAGTGCCTTCGGTCCCTCGGGCAGCACGGTGTCGGTGCCGTCCGCGGCGAGCAGCCACCCCGCGTTGCGCGGCACCTCGAACGCCCGGCCGTCACCGACGGCGTTGACGACGAGCAGGTCGCACCCCTTGCGGGCCAGTTTCTTCCGGGCATGCTCCAGCACGCCGGACGTCTCGTCGCCGGTCTCGGCGGCGAACCCGACGACCACCTGCCCCGCGGGGCGGCGCGCCACCAGTTCGGCGAGCACGTCGGGGTTGGTCATCAGCGCCACCGGTTCCGGCTCGGCCCCCGATTTCTTGATCTTGCTGCCGCGGGCGTGGGAGGGGCGGAAGTCCGCGACCGCGGCGGCCATGACGACGGCGTCGGCGCCGGCGGACGCCGTGAGCACCGCGTCGCGCAGGTCGAGGGCGGTGCCGACGCGGACCACGCGGACGGCCGCAGGG
>JALYQB010000741.1 GCA_030856045.1 Actinomycetota bacterium | reverse complement strand
TGCGGTGGGCGCACCGGGTCCGGGGCGAGTTCCCGGACGGGCAGTTGTATGTCAACCTGCGCGGCTACGACCCGGACCAGCCGTTCTCGGCGGGGTATGCGCTGGCCGGGTTCCTGCGCGCCCTGGGGGTGGCCGGGGTCGACATCCCGCCGGAGGTCGACGAACGGGCCGCCGCCTATCGGAGTCTGCTGGACGGGCGGCGGATTCTGGTCGTGCTGGACAACGCGTCCTCGGTCGAACAGGTCCGCCCGCTGTTGCCCGGCACCCCGTCAGCTCTGGTGGTGGTGACCAGCCGGGATGCCCTGGCGGGGTTGGTGGCCCGCGACGGTGCCCGGCGCCTGGAGCTGGATCTGCTGCCCCCCGAGGATGCGGTGGTGCTGTTGGGGGCGCTGATCGGTGGTCGGGTGACGGCCGAACCCGACGCGGCGGCCGAGCTGGCCGGGCAGTGCGCACGGTTGCCGCTGGCGTTGCGGGTGGCCGCCGAACTCACCGCCGCCCGCCCCGCCACACCGTTGGCTGCGCTGGTCGGTGAGTTGGCTGATCAGCAGCGGCGGCTGGCGCTGCTGGACGCCGGTGGCGACCCGCGCACCGCGGTCCGCACGGTGTTCTCCTGGTCCTACCAGCACCTGCCGGTCGAGGCGGCGCGGGCGTTCCGGATGCTCGGGCTGCACCCCGGTCCCGACTTCGATCTCTACGCTGCCGCCGCCCTCACCCACACCGACCTCGAGCAGGCCCAGCACCTGCTGGCTCTGCTGGCCCGGGCGCACCTGATCAGACCCACCGGCCCCGGCCGTTATGGCATGCACGACCTGTTGCGTGCCTACGCCACCAACCTCGCCACTCACGTTGACACCGGCGGGGACTCCGAGGAGGCGCGATGGGCGGCGTTGACCCGGCTGTTCGATCACTACCTGGCCGCCGCCGCGGCCGCGATGGACACTCTGCACCCGGCCGAGCAGGACCGTCGGCCCCGCGTCCCGCCATCGGCCACCCCCACGCCGCCGGTGCCCGACCGACCCGCGGCACGGGCCTGGCTGGATGCTGAACGGGCCACCCTCACCGCCGTCTGCGCCCACGCTGCCGCCCGGGGTTGGCCTCGCCACACCACCGGGCTGGCCAGCACGCTGTCTCGCTACCTCGAGGTCGGTGCGCACTACCTCGACGCCGTCGCCATCCACACCGACGAGCTGCGCGCCGCCCGCGACGTCGACGATCCCGCAGGCGAAGTCCACGCGCTGATCAACCTCGGCTCGGTCTACTGGCGGCAGGGCCGCTATGGGCAGGCCGCCGAGCACCACCAGCAGGCCCTCACCCTGTCCCGTGAGCTCGGTCATCGCGCCGGTGAGGCCCGCGCGCTGGACAACCTCGGTCTCGTCAACCAGCGACAGGGCCGTTACCAGCAGGCTGCCGAACACCATCAGCAGGCCCTCGCCCTGTTCCGCGGACTCGGCCATCGCGCCGACGAAGCCTACGCGCTGATCAACCTCGGCCTCGTCTACCAGCGACAGGGCCGTTACCAGCAGGCTGCCGAGCGCCATCAGCAGGCCCTCACCCTCGCCCGGGAGATCGACGACGGGGCCGGCGAAGCCGACGCGTTGGACAACCTCGGCACCGTCTACCAGCGACAGGGCTACTACCAGCATGCCACCGAGCACCACCAGCAGGCCCTCTCCCTCTTCCGCGAGATCGGCCATCGCGCCGGCGAAGCCCGCGCGCTGGGCAACCTCGGCCTCGTATACCGACGGCAGGGGCGCTACCAGCAGGCCACCGAGCACCACCAGCAGGCCCTCACGCTCGCCCGGGAGATCGGCCACCGCGCCGGCGAAGCCACCGCGCTGGGCGACCTCGGTGCCGTCCACTGGCGACAGGGGCGTTACCAGCAGGCTGCGGAACACCACCAGCAGGCCCTCACCCTGTTCCGCGAGATCGGCCACCGGACCGGCGAAGCCATGGCCCTCAACGGCGTCGGCGAGACCCACCACGCCACCGGCCACCCCGAGCAGGCCCGTGCCCACCACACCGCCGCCCTCACCCTCGCCACCCAGACCGGCAACCGTTACGAGCTGGCCCGCGCCCACAACGGCCTCGCCCACACCCACCACGCCATCGGCGACCCTCATCAGGCCCGCCACCACTGGCACCAGGCACTCGCCCTCTACACCGACCTCGACGTCCCCGAAGCCGGCGATGTCCACGCCCAGCTGACCGCACTCGACCAAGCGACCGGCGACGACAACGGAGATTGACCGGTGGACGAACGCCTTCAGGGAACGCGGCGACTGCGTCGAGGTGATGGTCAGTACGGGGCTGGTGATGCCGAGTCTGGAGTGGTTGGCCTCGACTCGTGTGGTTTCGCAGCGAACTGGCCAGCCAGTTCGAGGATGAGGTTACGCGTCTCCATGGGGCCGAGGGCGATGGCTTGCAGTCGGCGTTGCAGCTCGACGTAGCGCCGTATCGCCGCGGGTGGTTTGTCCAGGTATGCCGCGTTGTCGTAGAGCTCGATGTAGACGATGTCGGTGGCTGCGTCGTGGTCGAACCGCAGCACGGTGAAGTGATGGTCGAGCGTCTCGTAGGACAGCGTGTCGAACGGGATCACCTGGATGTCCACGTTGGGCCGTAGCGCTATCTCGATGAGGTGGTGCAGCTGCTCGACCATGATCTCCG
>JALYQB010000723.1 GCA_030856045.1 Actinomycetota bacterium | reverse complement strand
GAACTGCTCCGCGCGAGCGCGGGCGGCGACGCGGCGGCCCGGCTCGGGGGAGTCGAGCAGCTCGGTGACCGCCCCGGCGAACGCGGCTGCGGAGTCGGCGACAGCGGCACCGCAGCCCTGCCCCACGATCTCGCCCTCACCCACGATCTCGCCCTCACCCACGATCTCGCGCAGCGCCGAGGACCGCGACACCACGACCGGCGTGCCGCTGGCCAGGGCCTCCAGCGCAGCCAGTCCGAACGTCTCGTGCGGCCCGGGCGCGAGCGACACGTCGGAGGTGGCGAGCAGCCGAGCGACGTCGGTGCGGCCGTCGACGAAGCCGAGGAACGTGACGGGCAGCCCCGCCGCACGGCGCTGGAGGGACTCCCGCCGCGGGCCGTCGCCTGCCACCACGAGGCGCACCTTGTCGCCCTGCGACGCCATCGCGGCCACCGCGTCGATCGACCGCTCCACATGCTTCTCGACCGACAGCCGCCCGCAGTGCACGAGCAGCGCGTCGGCACCGCGGGCGAGGTCCGCGCGCAGCGACGGGGACCGGTTCGACGGTGCGAACGTCGCGAGGTCGACGCCGAGCGGGACCTGCACCACGTTCGGCGAACCGATGCGGTCGAACTCCTCCCGCGCGAAGGACGTGGTGCAGACCACGGTGTCGTAGTTCGCCGCCATCGCGACGTTGGCCCGGTCGGCGACCCGGCGCGCCGCGCCCGCCGGGAGCAGGAACTGCTCGAGCAGCCGGTCCAGCCGCTCGTGGGAGATCACGACGCTCGGCACGCCGCGGCGTGACGCCCACCTCCCCAGCCCCCGCAGCGTGAGCCGGTCGGAGACCTCGATGCGGTCGGGCCGCAACCGGTCCAGCAGTCGGGTGACCCGCCACGGGTCGACGGCGCGGTAGCCGCCGGTCCACGGCAGCTGTGGCGCGGGCAGCGTGATACGCCGGACGCCGCTGGGCATCACCTCGTCCGCGCGACGCGGACCGGGGACCACGAGCACCACGTCGTGACCGCACCCGACGTAGCCCGCACCGAGGTGGTGCAGCGCGGTCCGCAGTCCACCGGAACGCGGGCCGTAGAAGTTGGCGAGCTGGAGGATCCTCACGCGACGCGGCGCAGGTCGGCCGGGCGCCCGCAGACCTCCGCGTAGTGCCCCAACAGCTCGTCGCACACGGCGGGCCAGGTTCGGGCCAGCACCGACCGCCGGGCCGCGGCACCGAGGCGCCCGCGCAGCTCCGGGTCACCACCGAGCGTGCGGACGGCGCCGCGGAGCGCGTCACCGAAGGCGTCGTCGTCGTGGGCGGGCAGCAGGAAGCCGGTCCGGCCGGGCGTGACGAGGTCGCGGGGCCCACCCGCGTCCGGCGCCAGCGTCGGCACCCCGGAGGCGAGCGCCTCCTGCACCGCCTGGCAGAACGTCTCGTACGGGCCGGTGTGGACGAACACGTCGAGGCTCGCGTAGGCCCCGGCCAGCGCGTCACCCTCGAGGAAGCCGAGGAACGCCGCGCCCGGCAGCCTGCGGGCGAGCTCCGCGCGGTGCGGACCGTCGCCGACCACGACGACGCGCACGCCCGGCTCGTCGCACAGCGCCGCCAACCGCAGCACCTTCTTCTCCGGCGCGAGCCGCCCGATGTAGCCGACGAGCAGCTCGCCGTTCGGCGCCAGCCGCGCACGCAGCCCGTCGTCGCGCCGCGACGGCCGGAACCGCGCTGTATCCACCCCCCGGCCCCAGCGATGCACGCGCGGCACGCCGTGCTCGGCGAGCGCCTGCACCGCCCAGCTCGACGGGGCCAGCGTCCGGTCGGCCGCGCTGTGCAGCCGTCGCGTCCACCGCCACGCCGTGCGGGCGGCGAACCCGAGCCCGTAAGAACCGGCGAACCCCGCGATATCGGTCTGGTAGACGGCCACCGTCGGCACGCCCAGGCGGCGGGCGGCCCACAGGCCGCGTGCCCCCACGATCACCGGGGACGCGAGGTGCACCACGTCCGGCCGGAACTCCTGCAGCGCCGTGAGCACCCGCCGCGTCGGAAGGCCCACCGGCAGCGAGTCGACGACGGGGAGGTCGAGCGCGGGGACCCGCACCACCGGGGTGCCCGCGAAGGAGTCGGGGCCGATGCCCGGCGCGATCACCAGGCCCTGGTGGCCGGTGCGCCGCAGGTGCTCGAGCACCCGGCACACCGAGTTGGACACTCCGTTGACGACGGGGAGGAAGGTCTCGCTGACGATCGCGACGCGCATAGCACCGACGCTGTCGGATGCGGGGTCCCGGGTGACCACGGCGCCGTGACGCACCGTCGAACTGCGGACGAACTCCTCGCTCCGGAGGGTCACCTGTGTCATCGTCCCCGACCTGGAGTCCTCGGCACGTCACCTCGACGTCGCATCCGCGACACCCTACGCAGGCCTGCGCTCCCCGGCCGCCGCCGGAGCCACCAGGCCGACGGCGCCGCGACGAGCCACGTCGGGCCGATGACGAGCAGCGCGGGCACCAACCCGACCAGCCAGCTGCGCCCGGCCACCCGCACGAGCTCGGGGTCGTCCTCGGCGTACTCGACCCGCACCAGCTGACCGGGCACGAGACCAGACGGGTACGCCACGCCCTGCTCCGGGGTGCGCACCTCGCCGTCGGGGGTCGCGAACCGGACGACGGTGCGCGGGCCCGCGGTGGACAGCACCTCCGCGACCGTGCGGCCGGTGTCGGCGTCGACGGCCGCGTCGTCGGCCGCCGCGCCTGCCAGGGCGAGCAGCACGAGTGCGGTGACCAGTCCTGCCACAGCCAGGACGATCCGGTGGGCGCTGCGACGCAGCCACGGGAGCACCACCGCCCCGATCCGTCGGGCCCAGGGCGGTCCGGTCATCCGGCGCAGCGTAGCCGGGGCGGGCGACGTCACACCCGGCCGGTCCGGCGTCCGCACCGGTGCGGTGCATACGCTGGCACGGTGACCACCGCCCCGTTGACCGACCGGTTGACCGTGCGCTCACGCACGGTGTCCGGGGTCGGTGAGCTGCTGGACCTGCTGCCCTCCGCGCGCGGCGTCCTCTCCTGGGTCCGCGACGGCGAGGGCCTCGTGGGCTGGGGCGAGGTGGCGCGCGTCATCACGGCGGGCCCGCAACGCTTCGCCCGCGCGCAGTCGTGGTGGGACTCGTTCGCCGCCCGGCTCGACGTCCGCGACGACGTCGGCCTGCCCGGCAGCGGCGCGGTCGCGTTCACCAGCATCGGCTTCGGCGACACCCCGGGTGACTCGGTGCTCACCGTGCCCAGGGTGATCGTCGGCCGCCGCGCCGGCGTGACCTGGGTCACCGAGGTCGGCGCGGGCGCGGGTCCGGAGCGCGTCACCCCGGTCCGGCGGCCACGCCGGTTGCGCTACTCCGACGGCGAGCTGTCCGTCACGTCCTGGCGTGAGGCGGTCGGCGGCGCCGTGCGGCGGATGCGCGCCGGGCAGCTGGCCAAGGTGGTGCTCGCGCACGACCTGCTCGCGCTGGCCGACGAGCCACTGGACCCGCGTTTCCTGCTGCACGGCCTGGCGTCGCGCTATCGCTCGTGCTGGGCGTTCGCCGTCGACGGGCTGGTCGGCGCCACCCCCGAGCTGCTGCTGCGGCGCTGCGGCGCCGCGGTGACGTCGCAGGTGCTGGCCGGCACCACGTGGCCCCACGCCGGCATCGACGCGGGCGTGCTCGCCGCCGAACTGATGGCCTCGGGCAAGGACCGCGACGAGCACCGCTACGCCGTCGAGTCCCTCGCCGACGCGCTGCGCCCCTACTGCTCCTCGCTCGTCCTGCCGGAGACGCCGGACGTGCTGCAGCTGCGCAACGTCGCGCACCTGGCCAGCGAGGTCAGCGGCACCCTCGACGAGCGCGCGACGCCGCTACTCGACCTGGCCGCGGCCGTGCACCCCACCGCGGCGGTCGGCGGCACCCCCACCTCCGACGCGGTGCGGCTGATCGACGAGCTGGAGGCCATGGACCGCGGCCGCTACGCCGGGCCCGTCGGCTGGGTAGACGCCGCGGGGGACGGTGAGCTCGGCATCGCCCTGCGGTGCGCGCAGGTGCAGGGCCGGGCCGCGCGGCTGTTCGCGGGCTGCGGCATCGTCGCAGGCTCCGACCCGGACGAGGAGGTCGCGGAGGCCGCCGCCAAGCTAGTGCCGATCCGCGACGCCCTGGAAGGCGTCGACTGACGCGGCGTGAACGGCACTTTCACTGCATC
>JALYQB010000116.1 GCA_030856045.1 Actinomycetota bacterium | reverse complement strand
GAGCTCCACACCGGCGGCCGCGAGCCCGAGGCCCGCGGTCCGCGGGCGCCGTCCCACCGACACGAGCACGACGTCGGCGGGCACCGCGTGCTCCACACCGGCGCCGTCGCGCACCACGAGCGCGCCGTCGGCGTACCGGACCGCGGTGTGCCCGGTCCGGACGTCGACGCCTTCCGCGGCGAGCGCGGCCGTCACCACGCGGGAGGACGCGGGCTCCTCCTTGGTGAGCAACCGATCCAGGGACTCGACGATCGTGACGCGGGACCCGAGCCGCACGTACGCCTGACCCAGCTCACACCCGATCGGCCCGCCGCCCAGCACGACCAGCCGCTCGGGCAGCGCGGCGAGCTCCCACACGGTGTCGGAGCTCACGACCCCCGCCCCGGTGAGCCCGTCGATCCGGGGCACGACCGGCTCCGACCCGCTCGCGACGACTGCGGCGCGGAACCGCACCGAGGCTCCGTCGACGGTGAGCGTGTCCGGCGCGGTGAACCGGGCGGCGCCGATCCGGACCTCGATGCCCGCGGCGCGCAGCGAGGCGGGGGAGTCGACCGGCTCGATGTGCGCCTGCGCGCCCCGTACGTGCGCCATGACGGCGGCGAAGTCGACCGTCGGCTCGTCGGCATGCACCCCGAACCGGCCGGCGGTGCGCACGGCGTGCGCGGCCGCGGCGGCGGCGAGCAGCGCCTTCGAGGGGACGCAACCGGTCCAGAGGCAGTCGCCGCCGGTGCGGGCACGCTCCACGAGCAGCACCCGGCCGCCGAGTCCCGCCGCGGTGCGCGCCGTCGTGATCCCGGCGCTGCCCGCGCCGACCACCACCAGGTCGTAGGCTTCCGTCACCGGCCACCCCCGTTCGTCGACGCTGATCCTCGCAGCCAGCCCTTACGCTGGTGAGGTGAGCGCCCCCCACCCCACCCTGCTCCGGCGCGGTGGGCTCGGCCCGCTGGTGATCCTCGGCGTGGCGCTGGCCGCGGCCGTGGTCGCGGGGCTGACCGTGCTGCTGGCCGGTGACGCGCTCGCCGCGTTGGGCCTTCCCGATCCGGGGCTGCTGACCCGGGCCGGCCTGCCCCTTGTCAAGGTGCTGGCGGAGTGCGCCGCCGTCGTGGCGGTGGGGTCACTGCTGCTGGCCTCGTTCCTCGTGCCGCCGCAGGCGTCGGGCTACCTGGATGTGGGAGGGTACGCCGCGCTGCGCACCGCCAGGGTGGCCGCGCTGGGGTGGGCGCTCGCCGCCGCCGCGATGGTCCCGCTGTCCGCTGCCGACGCCGTGGGCCGCCCGGTCGTCGACGTGCTGGACCGGGCGGTGCTGGCCGATCTCGTCCCCCGGCTCGCGCAGACCGGCGCGTGGGCGCTGACGGCGGGGATCGCGGTACTGGTCGCCGCCGGCTGCTGGGCGGTGCTGTCGTGGGGCGCGACGGTGGGGCTGTTCGCCCTCGCGACGGTCGGCCTGCTGCCCGTGGCGCTCACCGGCCACTCCTCGGCAGGCGGCGCGCACGACGTCGCCACCAACAGTCTGCTCTACCACCTCGTCGCGGCGGCGTTCTGGGTCGGCGGGCTCGTCGCGGTGCTCGCGCACCTGTCCCGGCGGTCCCCGCACGGCGGCGTCGCGGTCTCCCGGTTCTCGCGGCTGGCGCTGGTGTGCTGGACCGTGATGGCGCTGTCCGGCGTGATCAACGCACTGATCCGGGTGACCCCGACGGAGCTCGTCACCACGTCCTACGGCGCGCTGCTGCTGGGCAAGATCGCGGCGCTGATCGCGCTGGGGGCCTTCGGTGCGGCTCACCGTCGCGGGGCCGTGGCCGCGGTCGTCGAGCGAGGCGACCGCTCGGCGCTGCTGCGTCTCGGCGGCGTCGAGGTGCTGCTGATGTTCGCGACGATCGGGCTGGCCGTCGCGCTCGGGCGCATGCCGCCGCCGTCGGCCGGCGTGCTCGACCCTCCCACCCTCACCGAGGTGCTGATCGGCTACGACCTCGCGGGAGCGCCGACGGCCGCGCGGCTGCTGCTGGACTGGCGGTTCGATCTCGTCTACGGCGTGCTCGCGCTCGTGCTCGCGGTGCTGTACCTCGCCGGCGTGCGGCGCCTGCACCGGCGCGGCGACGCGTGGCCGGTGGGCCGGACGATCGCGTGGCTGGCGGGCTGCGCCACGATCCTCGTCGCGACGTCGTCGGGCATCGGGCGCTACTCGAGTGCGGTGTTCAGCGTTCACATGGCCGGCCACATGCTGCTGTCGATGCTGGCTCCGGTGCTGCTGGTGCTCGGCGGGCCGGTCCTGCTCGCGCTGCGCGCCCTGCCCGCCGCGGGGGACGGGCCGCCCGGCCCGCGGGAGTGGCTGCTCGCGGTCGTGCACTCCGGCTTCGTGCGGGCGCTCACCCACCCGGCGGTCGTGCTGGTGCTGTTCGTGGGGTCGTTCTACGCGATCTACTTCACCGGCATCTTCGACGCCGCGGTGCCCTCGCACTGGGCGCACCTGGCGATGAACGCGCACTTCCTGCTCGTGGGCTACGCGTTCTACTGGCCGATCATCGGCATCGACCCCGCGCCGCGGCAGCTGCCCCACCTGGGCAAACTCGGGCTGCTGATCGCGTCGATGCCGTTCCACGCGTTCTTCGGCATCGCGCTGATGAGCTCCAACGAGGTGATCGGCGGGGACTTCTACCGGGCGCTGTCGCTCCCGTTCGTGCCGGATCTCCTCGCCGACCAGCGGCTCGCGGGCGGGATGGCGTGGGCGTCGGGGGAGATCCCGCTGGTGGTGGTGCTCGTCGCGCTGCTCGTGCAGTGGGCCCGTGCCGACGAGCGCGACGCCCGCCGCACCGACCGCCGCGCCGACGTCGACGGGGATGCGGACCTCGCGGCGTACAACGCGATGCTGGCGCAGCTGAGTAACCGCAACCCCACGTGAGCTGGGTCGGTTGGACTAGCGGTTCAGGGTGGCGATGATGTTGTCTACGCGGTTCCGCGTGGCGCGCACTCGGGCCGAGAGTGCGTCGGCGTCGCGGCGGGTGGTGGGATCGCGCTCGACGGCGTGGCCGAGCTCCCGGTACTCGACCGCGACCTCGGCGAACGCGTTCTGCAGCTCGCTGTCGCCGCTCACCGACACCCGCGCGTCGGCGTCGAGCACCTCGTCGGCCATGTCGGCCACCTCGGCCCGCAGCCGCTTCCCTTCGGCGGCCAGGGCCGCGGTGTCACGAGCACGACGCCGCCGCCGCTCCCACCAGCGGCCACCGGCGGCGACCACCACCAGCAGCACCGCACCGGCGACCAGCAGCCACCCCCACGGCGGACCGGGATCGGTGAGCTCGTCGACGAACACACTCGCCGCCTCCGCGTTGCCGCCGGGCAGCCCCTGCACCGCCTGCTGGACCTCGTCGTTGTCGAAATCGGGACTGAACGCCCCCGCTCCGCTCGGACTGAGCACGAGAACGGTGCCGCCCTCCTCTCGGGCGAGTTGCTGGGCGATGTCCTGGAGCCGGCTCGGGTCACCGGGGTCGTCGGGCAGCACCACGACTGAGAGCTGCAGGCCGTCCTCCGAGGCTGCGTCGCGTACCACGTCGGCCAGCGCGCCCTGCTCGCCGGGAGCCGCGACACCGTTGTCGGCGAGGTCGTCGGCGATGCCCTCGACGTCGGCTCCCGGCGACTGTGCGGTGGCACCCCCGGGCGAGAACGGTCGGCCGCGCATCATGATGGTCTCCGCAGTCCTGGGTAGGAGGGTCGCAGTGCGCGCACGGTACGTCAGTGATCCGGACGGAACGCAGTGGGTGGTGAGCCGCAAGTTCCTGTTCGGCTCGCCGCGCTACCGTGGCTTTCGGTTCGGGCGACGCAGTGAGCCGGAGTTCGAGCCTGCCGTCTCCCCGACGCCCGCCCGGGTGCGGCGCAACCGTCCCCCGCCGGAGGGCTCGGTGCGCCACGACCCCCCGGCCCGCTACCGGGACGTCGAGCACCGCTTCCCCGGCAGGCGCCGCTTCGGTGGGCCGTTGTGGATCCCCATCGGGGGCGTCGGCGGCTGGGGCGGTGGCAGGTCCGGCGG
>JALYQB010000679.1 GCA_030856045.1 Actinomycetota bacterium | reverse complement strand
AGGACGACAACGTGCTGGTCCAGGGCGTGCAGGGGGCCCGCGGCGCGACGTCCTACTTCGGGTTCACCTACTTCGAGGAGAACCAGGACGCCCTCAAGGCGGTGCAGGTCGACGGCGGCCAGGGCTGCGTCGACCCCAGCGCGCAGACCGTGCAGGACGGCACCTACGTGCCGCTCGCTCGCCCGCTGTTCATCTACGTCAGCAACCAGGCGTACACCGAGAAGCCGCAAGTGGCGGGCTTCGTGAGGTTCTACGCCCAGCAGATCGACCGGATCGCCCAGGCCGCGCAGTTCGTCGCGCTCAACGACGAGCAGCGCAGCGAGCTGACCAGAACCGTCGGGCAGCTCGGCCAGTGACCGGCGGCGGAGTGAGACAGGGTCCACCTCGAGAGCAGGGGTAGCACATCTCGTGAGCAGTACCACGGTCGGCGGGGACCGGTCCTCCGGGGCCGGTCCCCCCACCGGCGGCCCCGGAGCATCGGCCACCGGGCAGAGCCCCTCGTTGCGGCCGTCGTCGAACCGGATCGGCGAGCGCATCATCCTCTCCGCCCTGTTCGGTGCCGCCGTGGTCTCGGTACTGACGACGGTCGCGATCGTCGTCTCGCTGGTGATCCCGGCGATCAGCTTCTTCCGCGAGATCCCGATCGTGGATTTCCTGACCGGAACCCGCTGGACCCCGAACTTCGCGGTGAAGGACTACGGCGTGCTCCCGCTGCTGGTGGGGACGCTGTGGACGACCGCGATCGCGCTGGTCGTCGCGGTTCCGCTCGGGCTCGGTGCCGCGATGCTGCTGTCCGAGTACGCCTCCGACCAGGCCCGCCGGGTACTCAAGCCCGTCCTCGAGGTGTTGGCCGGTGTGCCGTCGGTCGTCTACGGTTTCTTCGCGCTGCAGTTCATCGGCCCGGTGCTGTTGGACGGCCTGCTGGGCATCCAGGTCGGGACGTTCAACGTGCTGCAGGCCGGCCTGGTCCTCGGCGTCATGATCATCCCGACGATCGCGTCGCTGGCGGAGGACGCGATGTCCGCGGTGCCCAGCGCCTTGCGGCAGGGGTCCGCCGCGCTCGGCGCCAACCGGATGCAGACGACGCTGAAGGTGGTCTTCCCGGCCGCGATCTCCGGGATCATCGCCGCGATCGTGCTCGGTATCTCCCGCGCGGTGGGTGAGACCATGATCGTCGCAATCGCCTCCGGCAGCATCGCCCAGGTCGTCACCGACCCGCGGGACGCGGCGCAGACGATGACCGGGTTCATCGCGCAGGCCGCCACCGGTGAGAACGCGGTCGGGTCGCTGGCCTACAACACGCTGTACGCGGTGGGTCTGACCCTGTTCCTCATCACCCTGCTGGTCAACGTGATCAGCATCCGGCTGGTCCGGCGGTACCGGGAGGCCTACTGATGGCGTCGCTGCTGGACCGCGCCGGGACGCAGCCGCTCGGCCGCGCCAGGGGAGGCGAGACCTCCCCGCGGGCGGTGCTGTTCCTCCTCGCGCTGTGGCTCTGCATGTTCGTGGGGCTGGTGTTCCTCGCGGTGCTGCTGGCGCAGACGTTCCTCGACGGCCTGCCGCGGCTGGACACCGCGCTCGTCACCGAGTACAGCTCGCGGCTCACCCCCGAGGAGACCGGTTTCCGGGCCGCGATCCTCGGCACGGTGTGGGTCATCGGGACCACTGCGCTGCTCGCGATCCCGCTGGGCATCGCCGCGGCGATCTACCTGGAGGAGTTCGCCGACAACGAGCAGTGGTACACGCGGCTCATCGAGGTGAACATCCAGAACCTCGCGGCCGTACCGACGATCATCTACGGCCTGCTGACGCTGGGGATCCTCAGCCTCATGCAGTTGGTGCTGGACTTCCAGAACCGCAACATCGTGATCGGCGGCGGTATCGCGCTCGCGCTGCTGATCCTGCCGGTGATCATCATCGCCACCCGCGAGTCGCTGCGCGCCGTGCCCGCGGAGATCCGGGCGGGGTCGTTGGCGCTCGGCGCCACCCCGTGGCAGACGGTGTGGAAGCAGACGCTGCCCTCGGCGGTCCCGGGCATCGCGACGGGCACGATCATCGCGCTGTCCAGGGCGATCGGGGAGGCCGCGCCGCTGCTGCTGCTCGGCGCGGTGGTGTTCGTCCGCTTCGACCCGAACGGGCTGCTGTCCGGCTTCACCACGATGCCGGTGCAGATCTACAGCCTGGTCGCGCAACCGCAGGAGGCGTTCCGCACCGCGGCGTCGGCAGGCATCGTGCTGCTACTCGGCCTGCTGCTCGTCATGAACCTACTCGCGATCCTCATCCGCAACCGGTTCCAGCGACGGTGGTAAACGACGTGGGCAGATACGGAGAAGACATGAGCACGAACGACGTCACTGCGACCGGAACGGGGACCATGTCGGACGGCAGACGCACCGGCTCCGAGCACCTCGTCGACGTCACGACGAGGCCTGCCGCCACGAAGCGCCAGATCCCCGATGTCCCGCGGGCGCTCATGGCCTGCGAGGACCTGCACGTCTACTACGGGGACTTCCTCGCGGTGAAGGGCGTCGACCTCGCCTTCGGCAAGAACGAGATCACCGCTCTCATCGGACCGTCCGGCTGCGGCAAGTCGACGGTGATCCGGTGCCTGAACCGGATGAACGACCTGGTCGCCGGCGCCCGCGTCGAGGGGGTCGTGCGCTATCACGACGAGGACATCTACGGCCGCGGCGTCGACCCGATCGAGGTCCGCCGCCGCATCGGGATGGTGTTCCAGAAGCCGAACCCGTTCCCGAAGTCGATCTACGACAACGTCGCGTACGGACCGCGGGTCACCGGGATGAAGCCGACAAGCATGGACGGCCTCGTCGAGCAGGCCCTGCGCGGCGCGGCGCTGTGGGACGAGGTCAAGGACAAGCTCAAGCAGAACGCCTACGGCCTGTCCGGGGGGCAGCAGCAACGGCTGTGCATCGCCCGCACGCTGGCGACCCGGCCCGACGTGATCCTCATGGACGAGCCGTGCTCGGCGCTCGACCCGATCGCGACGGCCCGCATCGAGGACCTGATGATGGAGCTGCGGGAACAGTTCACGATCATCATCGTCACGCACAACATGCAGCAGGCCGCGCGCGTCTCGGACCGCACGGCGTTCTTCACCGCCCAGGCCGACGACACCACCGGCAACCGCACCGGGCTCCTGGTCGAGTTCGACCGGACCGAGCAGATCTTCTCGAACCCGGCGGAGAAGGGCACCGAGGACTACATCTCCGGCCGCTTCGGCTGACCGGGGCGGCGCTCAGGCGTGGTGCTCCACCGGAAGCTGGCCGGTGACCCGGTACCCGACCTGGCGGGCGATCGCGACGGCGTGGTCGGCAAAGCGTTCGTAGTAGCGGCCGATGAGCGC
>JALYQB010000110.1 GCA_030856045.1 Actinomycetota bacterium | reverse complement strand
CGCGTAGAGCCGTGCCCAGGTGTGGTCCTCGATCGCCCGGCGTAGTGCGGACTGCACGCGGTCGCGCAGGACGTCGTCGCCCGGGGCGAGGCCGATCCCGAACCGGGTCTCACCCAGTGGTGGGCCGACCGGGATGAGGTCGCGTCCCGTGAGCGATACATCGTCCGCGGCGACCGCGACCACCCGGGTGCTCAGGATGTTCGCGCACGTGGCCACACTGCCGCGGGTGACGAGCGCGTCGCCGAGCCGGTCCGCGAGCGACCGGGCCACGGTAGATCCCTCCACGGCGCACACCTGCCCGCCGCCGAGCGAGGCCAGCCCTGTGACGCTGCTGTCGGGCGGCACGGCGAGGCGCTGCGGGAGTACCAGATACGGCCCGGCGACATCGACCGGTGCCTCCGAGGGGATCTCGTATCCGCCCGCGAGGAGGTCGACGTCCCCACGCTGCAGCGCCGCCTCGCCGGGATCTGCAGACAGGGGCTTGAACTCGGTACGCCTCGGGTCCACGCCGAGGTTCCGCGCCACGCGCTCGAGCAGCGCGACATCGAACCCGGTGGCCTGCCCGATCGCGGGAGTGAGCTCGACGAGACCGGGCACCTCCTGCACCCCCACGATCAGCTTGTCGCGCGCGACGATGCGGTCCAGCGCCGGCGAGCCGCTGCTCGGCGGGGTACTCGGGGCCACCGTGTCGAACGGGCTACCCGCCACGGGGTCGGGCCCGTCGGAGAAGAGCGCCGCGACGCTGTCGGCCGCGCGGACGAGTGCGGCCAGGCTCAGCCCGGCCAGCACGAGCAGTAGCAGGAACCCGCACCCGATGCGGCGGGCGGTGAGCACGCGCCGATGGCGAAGGTCGCGGATGACTTCCCACACCCGGGCGCCGGGCGGAGGTCGTGACCCGGATGGTAGATCGGGCCACGGCTGGTGGACTCGACCCTCAGGCACCGAGGAACCCCACCGCTTCGCACACCGCACCGATCCTAATGGTCACCACCTACGCCGCGATATACTGATCCCCAGATCTTCGGAAGTTGACGGCCCGTTGTGTGACTGATCAGATCGTTTGCTTTAGCAAATATCTGGGAACGTAGTTAAAGTAGTTTAGGCGTATTGCGAACTGCGACGGGAAGAATATTGGTCAAGAGCCTGCGATGTCGAATTATTTCCTAGATCATCTCATGGCGAAGCCTTAGGGACCACATCACACGCATGCGAGGAGTGCGAGGCATGAATGAGGCCGGAGTCTCGGCCGGCGATTCTGCGGTCAAAGCTACGCAGGCGCACGGTCTCAAGACCCACGGATTGCACGATGTCGGCGTTCAACCGGGCCGGCGAGACGAGCGCGTTGGACTGGCGGCGGGGCGCTGCACCCGGTTGCGGAGTCATCCGCCGGCGGTGCTGGTACCCGTCAGCGTCCGAGTCGCGGGTTCCTCCGCACCCCCGGGCGGCGGGGCCGCGGTGCGCGCCCGGCTCAGCCGACGTTCCACCCACACGGCGAACCGACTCAGCAGGTAGTTGATCCCGATGAAGACCACCGCGATGACGAAGTACAGCTGCAACGGGTTGCCGAGCTCTTGGATGGCGATCCGCGCGAAGCTGATGACCTCCGGGAACAGGATGATGAACCCCAGCGAGGTGTCCTTGAACACCACGACGAGCTGGCTGATCAGTGCGGGCAGCATCACGCGGAACGCCTGCGGCAGCTGCACCAGCCGCAGCGACTGGCCCCGGGTCAGCCCGATCGCCGACGCGGCCTCCGCCTGCCCGCGCGGCAGCGACGCCACGCCGGCGCGCACGACCTCCGCGATGACGACCGCGTTGTAGGCGGTGAGGCCGATGACGAGGTACCAGATCAGCGGCAGCTCGACGCCGAGTTCGGGCAGGATCCGGTACGCCAGGAAGATCGCGATCACCACGGGCAGCCCGCGGAAAACCTCGATCACCCCGACGACGGTCCACCGGTACCACGTCGCGCTGGTGATCCGGATCAGCGCCAGCGCCGTGCCGATGACCAGCGAGAACACCATGGCGAGGGCGGCCGCGGCGACGTTGCGCCCGAGCGCGGTCAGCAGCCCGGTCCAGGCGGCGAGGAACAGCGGGTCGTACGGATTGACCAGCGGATCCCAGCGCTCGCCTGCGAGCTGACCCTGCTCGGCGAGCCGGACCAGTACCAGCGCCAGCGCGGCGAGCAGGGCGACGCCCGCGATCACCGATCCGATCAGTACCCGTCGGCGCGTCCGCGGGCCGGGCGTGTCGTAGAGAACGGTGGTGCTCATCGGGCCAGTGCGACCTTCCGCTCCAGCACGGCGAGCACCGCGCCCACCGACAGCGTGATGACCAGGTATCCGACGGCGACCCCCAGCAGCACCGGGATCAGCGGTAGGCCGCGAGCCGACACCAGCGTCGCGTGGACGCTGAACAGCTCACCGCCGACGCCGAACGCACCCACGATCGCCGAGTTCTTGATCATTGCGATGATCACGCTGCCCAGCGGCGGCACGACCGTGCGCAGTGCCTGCGGGAGCACGACCTGGCCCAGCGACTGCGGAAAGGTGAGCCCGACCGCCCTGGCTGCCTCGGCCTGGCCCGCGGCCACGGAGTTGATCCCGCTGCGCACCGCCTCGCAGACGAACGCGGACGTGTAGAGCACCAGCCCGGTGATGCCGAACCAGTAGTACGCCCCGTTGATCCCCAGCTCCGGCAGCCCGAACGCGCAGAAGAACAGCACCACCGTCAGCGGGCAGTTGCGGAACACCGTGACCCATGCGGTGCCGACCCAGCGCAGCGGCGGCGTGGGGGAGACCCGGAACGCCGCCACCACGGTGCCGAGCACCAGGGAGCCCACCGCCGCGTACAGACAGATCTGCAGGGTCTTGCCGAAGCCGTCGGCGAAGACCCCGAAGTTGGCGATGATGACGTCGATGCCGGGCAACCGTCCTCCGATCGGTCGCGCCGGGTGGGGAGGCCGGTGCGCCTGCCCAGCCGGTCGCAGGCCTCAGCTGCAGGGATCGAGCGGCGGAAGCTCCGGCGTCTGCTCCGCGACCGCGCCGGCCGTCGCGGCCCACGCCTCGGCGTAGGCACCCGAGTCGGCGGCGGTGGTCAGGGTCTCGTTGATGTACTCGCAGAATGCGACGTCGCCCCTGGTGATGCCGATGCCGTAGGGCTCCTCGGTGAACGTGTCGCCGGCCAGCTTGAAGGCGCCGTCGCTCTCCGCGACGTAACCGAGGAGGATGACGTTGTCGGTGGTCACCACGTCGACCTGGTTGGTGCGCAGGGCATCCCGGCACTGCGAGTAGGCGGCGAAGAGCACCAGCCGGCTCTCGTCGAGGAACTCCCGGATGTTCTCCGACGGCGTCGATCCGGTGACCGAGCACACCCGGGCGCCGCTGCCGCGCAGCGATTCCGGCCCGGCGATGTCGGTGTTGTCCGACCGCACCATCAGGGTCTGACCCGCCTCGTAGTACGGTCCCGCGAAGCTCACCCGCTGCTTGCGCTCGTCGTTGATCGTGTAGGTGGCGACGACCAGGTCGACGGCGCCGCGCTCGATGAGGTCCTCGCGCTGGGCGGACGGAGCCTCGACCCAGGTGATGTCCCCGGGCGCGATGCCGAGGCCCGCGGCGATGGTCTTGCCGATCTCGACGTCGAAACCCTGCATGGTGCCGTCGAGGCTGCGCTGTCCGAACAGCGGCTGGTCGAACTTCGTGCCGATGGTGATCGAGCCGGCGTCGCTCAGCTCGGCCATCGTGGTGCCGGCCTCGAACTGCGCATCCTCGGCCACGTCGGGCTCGGGAGCCTGACCGCCGCCACCGAGGGACTCCTGCTCACCGCACGCCGTCGTGAACAGCGCGAACGCGGCAACGGCCACACCGACGCGGAGCACTGGCTTCCAGCGCATCGCCTCTCCTTCCGCCAACGGGGAACCCGTCCGGCCGGTGGCCGGACGGGGACGATCAGTGCGCGAGGATCTTGCCGAGGAAGTCCTTGGCGCGCTCCGAGCGCGGGGCGGTGAAGAACTGCTCGGGCGTCGAGTCCTCCACGATCTGGCCGTCGGACATGAACACGACGCGGTTCGCGGCGCGGCGGGCGAAACCCATCTCGTGCGTGACGACGAGCATGGTCATGCCCTCCTCCGCCAGCCCGACCATGACTTCGAGCACCTCGTTGATCATCTCGGGGTCGAGTGCGGAGGTGGGCTCGTCGAAGAGCATCACCTTGGGCTGCATCGCGAGCGCCCTGGCGATCGCCGCGCGTTGTTGCTGCCCGCCGGACAGCTGCGCGGGGTACTTGTCGGCCTGATCGGTGATGCCGACGCGGTCGAGCAGAGCCATCGCCACCCCCTGCGCCTCCGTCTTCGACATCCTGCGTACCTTGATCGGCCCCAGCGTCACGTTCTCGACGATGGTCTTGTGCGCGAAGAGGTTGAACTGCTGGAACACCATGCCGACGTCCGAGCGAAGCTTGGCGAGCTCGCGGCCCTCGGCGGGCAGCGCCCGGCCGTCGACCTCGATGGTGCCGGCGTCGACCGGCTCGAGCCGGTTGATCGTACGGCACAGCGTCGACTTGCCCGACCCCGACGGGCCGAGGACGACGACCACCTGCCCGCGGTCCACCTCGAGGTCGATGTCCTTCAGGACGTGGAGCGACCCGAAGTGCTTGTTCACCCCGGCCATCCGAATCATGGGGGGCGCGGCAGCCGTCATGTGTCCCTCCGGGCGCGGATGCTCCGGTAGTGCCTGATGGTCATCCCTACCCCACGGCAGGGTCAGAAGATTCGGATCGGGATTGCAACTCAGTCACAGACTCAACTCCGATGGTCGAGATCAACTCGCTCCGGTGGACGGCAAGAGTTGCCACCGTACCGTGTTGGATATCACTTTGCGTGACTGTGGTCGGTAAGAGCTGTCCTGGCGCCGATGAGCACGCACGAGGTCGTACCCTCGGTGCATGAGCTCCACCGCCCGAAGCTACCGGGTGCGCACCTATGGCTGTCAGATGAACGTGCACGACTCCGAACGCCTCGCGGGGCTGCTCGAGGCGGCGGGATACGTGCCCGTCGAGGCTGACGCGACCCCGGACGTCGAGGTGCTCAACACCTGCGCGGTGCGGGAGAACGCGGACAACCGGCTCTACGGCAACCTCGGTCACCTGCGCCCGGTGAAGGGCTCGCACCCCGGCATGCAGATCGCCGTCGGCGGGTGCCTCGCGCAGAAGGACCGCGGGGAGGTCGCCCGCCGCGCGCCCTGGGTCGACGTCGTGTTCGGGACGCACAACATCGGCTCCCTGCCCGCGCTGCTGGAGCGCGCGCGGCACAACGGCGAGGCACAGGTGGAGATCGCCGAGGCCCTCGAGGTGTTCCCCTCCACGCTGCCCGCGCGGCGCGACTCCGCGCACTCGGCCTGGGTGTCGATCTCGGTGGGCTGCAACAACACGTGCACCTTCTGCATCGTCCCGTCGCTGCGGGGCACCGAGGTCGACCGGCGGCCCGGCGACGTTCTCGCCGAGATCCGGGCGCTGGTCGCCGAGGGCGTGCTCGAGGTGACACTGCTCGGCCAGAACGTCAACGCCTACGGGGTCGACTTCGGTGACCGCGCCGCGTTCGCCGATCTGCTGCGGGCATGCGGCAGGGTCGACGGCCTCGAGCGCGTGCGCTTCACCTCGCCGCACCCCCGGGACTTCACTCCCGACGTCATCGACGCGATGGCGAGCACGCCGAACGTCTGCCCGCAGCTGCACATGCCGCTGCAGTCCGGCTCCGACGCGGTGCTGCGCGCTATGCGCCGGTCCTACCGCACGCAGCGGTTCCTGCGGATCGTGGGCGACGTGCGCGCCGCGATGCCGCACGCCGCGCTGTCGACGGACATCATCGTGGGGTTCCCCGGCGAGACGGAGGCGGACTTCCAGGCCACGCTCGACGTCGTGCGCGCGGCGCGGTTCGCGCAGGCGTTCACCTTCCAGTACTCGCCGCGCCCCGGCACCCCCGCGGCGACGATGCCGGACCAGGTGCCCAAGGCCGTCGTGCAGGAGCGCTACGAGCGGCTCGTGGAGCTGCAGGAGCAGATCTCCTGGGACCTGGGACGCGAGCACGTCGGCAGCACCGTCGAGGTCCTGGTGTCCGAGGGCGAGGGGCGCAAGGACGCTGCCACCGCGCGGCTGAGCGGCCGGGTGCGCGACGGGCGGCTGGTTCATTTCGACCCCGGCTCGTATCCCGTGCGCCCCGGGGACGTCGTGCACACGACGGTCACTTACGCGGCGCCGCACCACC
>JALYQB010000636.1 GCA_030856045.1 Actinomycetota bacterium | reverse complement strand
GCACCGCCAAGGCACAGCGTCCCGCTCGCGAGGCACAGACACCCGCGAAAAGGGGAGGGGCGGGCGGCGCAACTCTGGCGGATCCGCCGGTCGTCATCAACGCGCCCCTTGATTTTGAACTCAAAGAGTTGCAGACGGGTCACCCGTACCTGCGGGACTGTGGACTGCTGCCCAAGACCATCGAGCACTTCGGCTTGGGCTATTGCGGACGGGGAATGCTCCAGGACCGCATCGCGATCCCGCTGCACGACGCCGCCGGCCGCCTCATCGGCTACGCCGGCCGGCTCATCGATGAGCGCCAGGTTTCTGCACAGAACCCGAAGTATAAGTTTCCAGCGCCACGGCTGCGGAACAACCGAGTCCTGGAACTCCGCCCCGAGTTGTTTCTGTACAACGGCTGGCGGATTCAAAAGCCGATCAAAGACCTCATCGTCGTCCAAGGGTTTGAAAGCGTCTGGTGGCTGTGGCAACACGGCTATCCCGACGTCGTCTCCGTGATGGGGTCGAGCTGTAGCGAAGAACAAGGCGAGCTTTTAGTAGACCTTGTGGACGTTCACGGCACTGTCTGGGCGTTCATGGACGGCAGCGACAACGGCAGACGGTGTGCCGCCAGCGTCCTGCTCACGGTTGGGCGGTATCGATCCGTTCGGCATGTGCCCCTTGCGGACGGCGAGCGGTCTACCGACTGTTCAGCCGAAGACTTGGGAGCCCTGTTGGCGGGGTCCGGCCAATGAGGGTCCGATCCGCAGCCCGCTGAATCGATTTGAACTCTCAAGGAGCGACTAACAGGTCGCTCCTTTTTGCGACAAATGAACCAGTCGCGTATTCGCCGAGGCAGGATGCCGAAGTCAGCGGCGGCGATTCACAAAAACGTAGAAAATTCGGACTCTATCCGTAGCTGTGTGCTCATTCGGGTACAGGTGCCAATGGGCCACCTGCAAAGGAGTCCCGTACCAGAGGAGCACGCTTATGGCCGCCGCAACGACCAATCGAATCCGCATCATCATTCGCGATGAGAGCCAAAAGGCTATCCCGCCGACCGAAGGAATCATCCTTTCGCCGCCGAGATCCTCCAACCAGGCAGGGCAACGGTGGTGCGCGGAGATTGCCCGCGGTCAGATCTCGGCCGGTCGCTCGGCCTCGATTACTATCTCAGCCGCGGACGCCGGCGAAATCATCCGCGCGTCGACGACTGGGCCCATCGGTATCCGCCGCCCCGGTATCATCCGGAAGGAGATCCCCGCGACGATTCAGATCGGGGGCCAGACCATCAATGCCATTATCAATCCCCGCAGGGCAGAAGGACGTCTTCACGGAATCAAAACGGAAATCAGCGGGAAGGAGCAAGAAGCTGCCCAGCCGCGTACGTCGGCTGGGCGGTCGATCGAAAAGGCTCACCACCTCGCAGCGAAAACGCGTTAACACGAGGTACCTCGTCTGGAAGCGATTCTTAGAGGCAACCGATGAGGTTCGCTTCGAAGAACTGGACGAGGTGCTAACCTGTTTGAGTAACGGGCTCTGCGACGCGGAACTTGCGGGGTTGCACCGGAGGTGCGAGCGGGAAGCGCGGAAGGGAGGTGACAAGTCAGCTCCAACATCAGTCTAAGTTCCTAGATTACGAAAAATTGCGACCGCCACTAAATAGCTCCTCCGAATACCGAAAGTGCCTCACGCCGCAGCTTTGAGTCGGTCATACATCGCCCCTTCGATCTTGAACGAGCCGTGTTCGTCGAGCCACGCCATCGTCAGCTTGACCAATTCCTCGATGGTGGCGCACCGGTGGTTGCGGGTGATCTGCTCGTGCAGATGCCACCACACCCGCTCAATTGGGTTGTCCTGCGGGCTGTAGGCCGGCAGGTAGTGCAGCACGATCCGGTCGCCGTGCTCGGCCAGGTACGCCCGCACCAGCCGGCTGCCGGCGACGGTGTGGAAGCGGGCATTGTCGCAGATCACGTGGATCACCCGGCAGTAGCGGAACCGACGCCGCAGGTCATCCAGGTGTCGCACGAACAACTCGGCGTTGCGCCGCGTCCCTTCGGTCACGACCAAATCGCCCGTCCGCCAGCTCATCGAGCCCGACAGGTAACGCTTCACGTTTGTCCCCGGCGTGACCACCTCGGCCTGCCGGCCCCGCTCCATCCACATGCACCCGATGTCGGGGTTGAGGTTCAAATCGACCTCGTCCTGGAACACGGCCGCCTCGTCGTCGGGCAAATCCCTCAGCAATTCGCGGATCTTTCGCAGCTTCCAGCGGCGCTGCTCGTCCCGCGGCCCGAGCACCGGACGCGGCCTGCGCCATACCAGGTCCTGGCGGTGCAGCGTCCGCCGGACCGTCTCGACGCTCACCTTCACGTGGTGCGTGTCGAGCAGCACGACCGCCAGCGTCGCGCAGCACCAGCGACTGCGGCAGTACCCGAAGTCGCGCGGCGTCAGCGTCTTGACCCACCCGACCAGCACCAGCGCCCACCCGACGAGCAGCGTCGCGGTACGGCCCCGCCGCTCGTCCAGCAGGGCCTCGACGCCGCCGGACTCGAAGCGTTGCTTCCAGCGGGCAATGGTCGCGGTCGAGCAGAACAGGACTGCGGCGATCAGCGACCAGGCCCGCCTCTCGGACAAGAGAAGGATGATGTGGGCTCGCAGCCGCACCTGCGGATGAACCGATTCCCTCCGGTACATGGCCAGCAGGCGCTTGCGTTGGCTGGAGCCCAGGACAATACTGCCGTCCATGGCTCGGCTCCCGGGGTTGTTGCTTCAGCATCAACCACCTTGGACCGAGCCACTTTCTATTTCAAGGGGAGCTATTTAGTGATTAATCTGACCCGCGGGCGCCGATTAGCGTGCTCGTGGGTTCGCCGAGCTTCCCGCGCGCAAGGCGGGGCGTCAACGCCGGTTGAGGGCGCGACGGCAAGTCGCCGGGCAGGATGTTGGTTGGCGGAGCCGGGTTCGGCGGTACGAGGACGCGCACGGCGGTGCCGGCCGTCGTCGGCGCGGGCGACCAAGGTGCCGGCTGGAGTGCCGCCGGACGTGGGTCCGTGGCCATCGTCCCACATATCGCCGATGAAAGGGCGCCGATTATCATGCCGCAGCCACCTTGACCGATCACCCGGTAGTCGCGGAAGCCCGAGCAGTCCAAGGTGTATCCCGGCGGCATG
>JALYQB010000633.1 GCA_030856045.1 Actinomycetota bacterium | reverse complement strand
ATTGGTTCGCCCCGGCCGAAGTGATCGTCGCCATCGAGATCGAGTCCCCCGGCAGCCACATCGAGGACCGGGCCACCAAGCCGGCGTTGTACGCGCAGTACGGCATCCCGCACTACTGGCGCATCGAACTGGACCCGCCGCTGGTCACCACCTACGAGGTCGGTCAGGGTGACCGGTACCGGATCGTCGGCACGGGAGAGCGGCTCACCGTCGCCGAACCGTTCGAGGTCGACCTCGCACTGGCTGACGTGCTGCCCCGATGGGCCAGCTGAGCCGGGTCGTTTGACGAAGGGCACACCGACCCGGACTTCGCTCCCGACCGGCTCCCGTTCAGCTCCGCGGTCGATTCGGCGAGATCATCGATGCGCGGGGCGGAGTCCGATGATTTTGCATGCCTCCTCCCAGCACTGCTGGCAGGTGTGCCAGAGCCATTCCATGTCGCCGTCGGCGCCTCGTGGGTGGGTAACGCCGCACAGACATCGCATCGGAGCACCTAATGGGACGTTGCGGTCTCGCCGATCGATGGCGTGCCGCTGCCCAACAAGTGGAAACCACGCGAACGGTTGGGGTTGCGGGTACAGCGCAGGCACAATAGGGAACTGCGACATCCGAATCTCTTTACTGACCGGTTTGGGAGTGGCATAGGGGCAGTCCCCGGACAAGGGGCGATCTTGTGCAACGTTGGGGATGCTCTGCGACAACCGCCAACACAGACTCGGGTGGCTGCCGCAGAAAGAGGCTCAACGCTGAATACACCGAGCACGTTGACCGTCGTGGCCATGGACGCCACCAGCGACGCGGTACCGCCCAACACACCGCGCAGCGGCCGCGTGCGTCGATGGGGTGCCGCTCGTACAGATAGACAGCTGCGCCCAGCGATCGGACCAAGCGTTCGGCCGTGGCCCGGTCGGCGATCATCTCACCGCCCAACACCGTATCGAGTAATTCGGATAGTTCGTCGTGAAAGACTCGGTAACGGGTAGCGTGGACGGAGTAGCTCATAGTTCATCACCTGGCCTGTTATGGGAGTACATGACGACTATTACCTGCGTGCTCCGGTGTCGATTCCGATCATGGTGAGTATCGCGGTGCGCGGACTAACGGCATGCTCGAGTGTCGATGTAGCGCACAGGTACGTACGGCGCACGTGGCCAGGAACCGCTGATGCCCTGGTCAGGCATATCCGGGCGGTGCCGGACCAGCGCATGGTGTCGCCTCTCGGGAATGTGGTGACACCGGCACGGGCGGAATGTGCAGTGGGCAGCCAGCAGTGACTCGAGGGCCTTGATGCACCGTCCAGGTGCGCAGTTTTTGGTTTAACGTCGGCGACCATCACGGGTGGTCGTCATGTGCGTCAGCGACCCTACGGCCATGCCCGGCCACCTTGGAAGAATGTTGCGTGATGTTGCTTAGATTGACCGCGGCGACGAGCGCTTGAGGGCTTCGTGAGGCCGATGGTGAGGCGTGAGTTACTGTAAGACCAGCCTTACAGCCCCATCTCATTCGTCGCCAGTCCGGTGGTCCGCAGGTGGTTCGCGCTCACGCTGGCCGGGCTCTTGACGTGTTGCTCACCTCCGTCGATGCTTGCCTTGGTTCGTGCAACGTCCAGCAAGCTGAGACAGGAGAAGGACCGTGAAGCTACTAAGGAGAAACTAGGCTTCTGGACTAGAGGGGATTTTGTTGATCTCCATCGTTGCCGCTCACCGGCCAGATGACTTCCGGAATTGAGTCCAGTAGTGTTATTTCCTATTAGTAAGGTTCCTCGGTAAGGACTCGACGCCGACCAACTCACCGACCCTGTATGCGACTGACCAGGATTCCTACGTGATTCAGGGATGGGTCGTCACCGACACCGCCATCTTGGCCCGACTCACCGTCCCCGACGACGAGACCATCGTAGAGGTACCAACCGCCCTGCTGGACCACCTCGCCCTTGAGGGCCTAGATCGTGAGGTGATCAACGTCGTGGCGCCCATCGTCGGCGTCACAGCGGGCGGCAACTACATCATTCAAGGTAAACGCGTCACTGACGCCGAGGCGCTGAGCCAGATGACCATCCCGGACTACGAGACCTGCGTGCAGGTCACGAAGTCGGCCGTCGTCACACTGCTCGTGGGAGGGTAAGGTCGTGGAGCCGATCTCGGAGGAAGATCGTGACCAGTTCCTCACGACGTTTCGGCGTGAGGCCGTGCATCTTGAAATGCGCGATGTATACGCCACAAATATCGAGAAAGATAGATTCCGGACCTGGCTACACGGCGAGCCGTTGGACGCCCAGGCGGAAGCCGAATGGTGGCGGCCCTGGTTCGACTTGATGAAGCGCAACAGCGAGGCCGGTAAGACGCTACGCAGGCTGCGCATCGTCTCCGAACCGGTCACCGACTACATCCGGTTTGAGTGGCAGGACGCAGCACAGCTCGTTCGTGCCGGTGAAGATGTTCGATGGCTGCCGCGACGCCGTGCGTCAAAGCTCATGCTGCCGGGAAACGACTTCTGGATGTTTGACCGGGAGACGGTTGCTTTCACCCACTTCTCCGGTGACGGGCATGTCGCTGACCACCACGTGACGACAGATCCGGACGTCATCGAGGCGTGCGCGATGGCTTTCGAAGAAGCATGGAAAATAGCTATCCCGCACAACGAGTACACGCCCACCTGAAGGTGGCTACACCGGTCAAGCAGGCCCGCCAGGCGCTGGGTGCCCGCCTCCGGGAAGTTCGTATTGAGGCGAATCTGACGGGGCGGGCGCTGGCTGCCGTGTGTGAGTGGCATTTCACGAAGATTAGCAAGCTCGAACACGGTGCACAGGCCCCGAGTGAACAAGATATCCGGGCATGGTGCCGCGCGTGCGGCGCCGAAAACGAAATTCCGGATCTTATCGCTACGGTGCGAGCCATCGAGTCGATGTATGTCGAGTGGCAGCGCCACATGCGAGCCGGACTTAAACGTTCGCAAACGTCATCCGTTCCGCTTTATGAGCGAACAAAGCTGTTCCGAGGCTACGAGAACACCGTCATACCCGGCCTGTTTCACACAGCCGAATACGCCGCTGCTATTTTCAGATTCTGGAACGAGTTCCTCGACCTGCCGGGCGACGTGGACGAAGCCGTGGCCGCCCGCATGGAACGGCAACGGGTTCTCTATACCGGAGCCCGCCGCTTCGCGTTCGTGCTAGAAGAACAAACCCTACGCACGCGCGTCGGCGATACCGATGTGATGCTCGGACAACTCGACCGCGTACTCGCCGTCATGTCCCTGCCACGGGTAAGCCTGGGCATCATCCCAGCTACCGGCGAACGCCATTGCCTAGCCCAAGGAAGCTTCTGGATATTCGACGAGGAGCGAGTGGACGTCGAAGGAGTCTCAGCTGGGCTAGACATCACCCAGCCTCGAGAAATAGTCGTGCACGCCAAAGCGTTTGCCCTGCTCCAGCAATCAGCGGTATACGGGCGAGCAGCCAGAGAGCTGATTCAACGGGCGCTCGCCGAGCTTCGACAAACGTGACACCATGGCCGAAATACGACCCGCTCACGTAGCCGAGATTTGAACAGCACCCGCGTCCGCGAGGTCACCTTGGTGGACCCCCGGGGACGCCAGGTGACCATCCTTGCGCCCCCCGCTGGGCGCGCTTTCGACCCCGGACTACCGGGCGCGCCTGCTGGCCGACGACGGTGACGCGCCCCTCGGGGTCCTGCTCACCCCGGTGCGGACACCGGCTTCCGGTCGGCGCGGGGATGGACGCGGTGCCCCACGTGCCTCGTACGCAGCCTGCCTGCTGACGCTCGGCCCCGTGCTGCCGTGACGGTGCCCTGTCTTCTGATCCTCGGCGAGCTCGCTTATCCATGCTCCTCATGGCCAGCGCCACCACGTTGGTGTTCGGCTGTGCCAGCGCTGCCAGCAGCTCACAGTCGGTGCGGATCACAGTTCAAGCGGTCCTCGTCGCACGGCCAGCCGACGACCCCGGAGCTCCGATTAGGCGAGCACCCAGCCGCGCAGCCGCCCGGCGAGTTCGTCGTGGCGCTCCGGCATTGCCACGTCCTCAGCCATCTCGGCCGCCAGCCGATGCAGCTCGTCCCGCAACGCACCGAGCAGAACTGCGCAGTGGCGTCGTCGCATCACCGTGACACAAGGCATCCGTATCTCGGCCTGTTCGGCTGGCCATATGCAACCCGCTCCCGTGCTCGTCTCAGGTGGACAGCACCCAGCGCCGGGGCACGACCCGCCGGACGAACAGTGCAGGCGTCCGTGGGGGATACCGGCGGGGCGGCAGCCCGGCGCTGGGGCAATGGGAGGGAGTCAAACTTGCCTTATCGGGGGTCAGGAATGAGATATTTACCTCGACGACGCACGAGCCGGACAAGGTTCAACGCGGGGCGCGACCAGCGGCACCGCCCACGAGCTCGTCGCCGGTGAGCCGTTCCGGCACGCCGTTGTTTACTCGCCGCCACCGCCGTCCTGCCGCGTCGACGAAATACACCTCGTAACGCATGGTTCGCAGTCGCTCGGCTGGATTGAAATGCTTGCCGGCAGGCCCGTCTGGCTCCACCGTTTTCGTGGCGACGCCGATAGACCCCCCCGGGGCCCAACACCGTCACCGGGTCGGCGGTTTGGGATCGCTCAGTCCAGGTCGACGGATATTCCCCAACGAACGTTCCCACCACCTGGAACACCGGCGCGTCGCTGTGATTGGCCACCCGCATCGTGACGCCGCCGCCCGGCCCGATCGGTCCGACGTCGACGTCGACCACGATGAGCCGCGCCTGCGCGCGCTCCTGATCGCGCCGCTCGGCGTCTGCCCGGCGCCAGTCGTGATGCGCGATCCAAAGGGCCACGCCGACTGCAATCACGGTAACCACGCCACCGAACCACGTGCCGACGACGGACCACACCTCAACGAAGGTCGTGGGATCGCTGGCGGGAACTGGTCCGAGCGCCGGTGCCGGATCGACGGACAGTGGTGGAGGGTCGACGGGCGGTGGTGGCAGCTCGGCGGGCGCTGGCGTCGGCGTCGGAGCGGGCAGCCTTCTCATCAGTGCGAGTGCTCCGCGGTCCAGGCGTTACGGGACGAGCCCGGGCACCACTTGCGGAACACGTGTCGCCGCGCACGTCGTCGCGGTCGTGATCAACGAACACCCACGGGTCGGTGCGCTCGTCGGACCCCGCCGATCCGCCGGAGCGCCCCATTGCCACCAGCTGGCCGCAGCGGGGACATACCGCACTCGTCACGACACCCGCCGCGGGTCGCGCGGGCACAACTCAGCCAACCCCTCGACGAAGTCGGCCAGCGCCGCGGCGAACCCCTGGTCCGCTGCGCCCTCGGTCGGCGGCAGTGGCACGCCGCTCACCGGGTCGAAGCGCTCGTCCAGCTCGTCGTGCACCGAGCGTCTCCCGTCACCCGCGCGCGTCCACCGGATCGGCCACGCGCTCTGCTCGCCCTAGTGTGACACCCTGCGGCCGTTCCGAGAGGCTCACCTGCCGCCGAGACGCCACACAGCGACGGTGAGTGCGAGCAGGCGAAGTCCGGTGGCGATGAGTACGAGCCCGTAGCAGAGCGCGACGCGCGCACGACGCCGCGCCTTGTGCGGCGTGCAGCTCACTGGCAGCCTCGGCCGCCGTGGCTGCGCAGTGGATCGGGATCGCGGCATCTGCGCTGTTGGCAATCGCCGCGCTGGGGTGGTCGGTCGTCAGTCAGCGGCAGAACCGCTCCGAGAACCGGCACAGCAACGAGCTGGCTGCGAAAGCCAATGCGATCGCGCAGCGCGCCCTCGCCCTGACTGAGGAGCAGGTCACCCGGTACGTGCCGCCATGGGAGTTGGTGCACTCCAGCGGCGACGGGTACCTGCTCAAGAACGCCGGTCACGAGCCGGCGCACGCCGTCCGCATCGAGGGCCGCTCGGTGCACCGCGGTCCCGTGGAGCGCGACGTTGTGGATGCCCGCAGCGCGGTGGAGTTCATGGCGCTGTTCTCCTTGGGCGTGGCCCCCAGCGACATTGTGGTCACCTGGCACCGCCTTGCCACCCGGTCTGATGAGACGCAAACGTGGCGCGCGCCACTACCTCCGAAGCTGAAGGAGCCGAAGCTGCCGAAGAAGCGGTAACCGCCCGGGCCCGGTACGACCTGGCTGGGCTTCTACACCGAAGCTGAACTGGCGCCGATCTCGGGCGGGGTCAGCTCCACCCGCATGCTCGACCGGTTGCGCATACTGCAACGGCAGGTCCGTTCGCTGTCCGTCAGGTCACCGCAGCTGAGCGACCTGGACGAGCGGATCACCAACGTGCTCAGCAGCGCCCGCCGAAACGAGGACTCCACCACCCGATGACCAGTGAGATCGACTTCGAGGCCGCCCGCGGCTATGCCATCTCCCTGACGACGCGGTTCCGGGGGATCACCGTGTGGGTTTCCCCTCGTAACGTAGAGACATCGCCTTTAAGGAGGCAGGGGCGATGCCGGAGTCACGACGGAAGTTTGATCAAGACTTTAAGGAGGGCGCGGTCCGGCTTGTCCGTGAGACCGGGCGTCC
>JALYQB010000618.1 GCA_030856045.1 Actinomycetota bacterium | reverse complement strand
ATCTCCTGGAAAGCCTCATCGTCGTCGCGCACAACCCAACGCTAGTGCGCAACGCAATTCGGTCAGAGCGACACGCCGAACTCGCAGAACATTCACCCGATCGGATTAGTTATTACATTACGGCTGCCTACTTCGAGAACCTCGACGTCTCCGAGGCGGCCGCCCACGAGTTCACCGAAGCCTGGCTGCGCGCGCGACGCCGGCGGCCCAGCCTCGCCCATCTCCCGCTGCGCCGACACATCGCCGATCCGTTCGATCTCGCGGCCCGCCCGGCACTTCCCAGTATCAACACCTTGACCATCCGGCGCGATCCGATCGACGGGCGCCGCATGTACCTGCATCAGCGGGACGTCAAAGCTGTGGCAGCGGCGGGGGGCATGGTGCATGTCGTGCCGGCCGGCACCTTCCAGCCGGCCGGGCTCGCCCCGGCGCACCAGGCCAATGACTTCTCGCTGTGGCGCAATATCCAGCGGGAGTACTCCGAGGAGTTCCTCGGCAACCCCGAACACGACGGCAACTCGGTAGACCCCATCGACTACGAGCACGACGAGCCGTTCCGGTCGTTCGCCGCCGCCCGGAGCGCGGGGGACTTCCGGGTGTTCGCGGCAGCCATGGTGCTCGAACCGCTCACGCTGTGGGTTGAGCTGCTGACCATCGCCGTGATCGAGGCGCCGGTCTTCGACCGGCTGTTCGCCGACATGGTGAGCGTCAACGAGGAAGGCGCTGCCGTCAGCACCGTGGCCGGGCGCCCGGCCACCGGTATTCCGTTCACCTCGGAGGCGCGCGAACGGCTGCGCTCCGAACCGCTGTCCCCGATTGCCCGCGCGTGTCTCGAGCATGCCTGGCAGCACCGCCACCTGCTGCTGGCACGCTGACGACTCTCACTGGCTCCTGAACGCCTTGACCACGACATATTCCCGGCAGGAATAGTCGCATGACGAATATCCCCGAAGCGAATGAAAAGGGTGCAGCTCTTCTGAAGTGATGTCCGCCTCCGCCCGCTTCGGCATGAGAGACAGCCGACGTAGCTCCTCGACCACCGCATCTTTCTCGCCGACACGCCCTGCAAATGCACGCTCGGCTGGTGATCGCGTAAGAGAATCTGCCAGTACGTCACTGGCAGATTGGAGGATGGTGAGATGGCTGGTCGAGCGACGTCCAGATCACCGCGGATGGTCCGCGGGTCGGTGGTGACCCACCGCCGACGCTGTGGGAAGCCGACGTGTCGCTGTGCGGGCGGAGAGGAGTTGCACGAGTCGACGGTGCTCAGCTACTCGGAGCGGGGCAGGACCCGGTTCGTCATGCTGCCGCCCGGCGAGGTGGCGGCGGTGCGGGCGGCGGTCGAGCGCTACCGGGCTGCGCAGGCGAAGCTGGAGGCGGCGGGCGAGGCGGGGCGCGCCGCGCTCATCACCCACCTGGACGCCGGCCGGGGAACCCGGTGAGCACGGCGCGGCGCGCCGAGGTCGAGGCCGGCAGATTCAGCGCCAGCCGCGAGCGGTTCGCCACCGTGCTGGCCTTCCTCGACGGCGCTGAGGCCGCTGCGGCCTCCCATGCCGAGCTGGAGGACCGCCTGCAGGTCGAAAGCCGGGAGCTGTTCCGCCAGCTCTACCAGGACCACCTGGACCTGCGGGCGGTGCGGGAGCACCGGGTCGCGGTCGTCGGCGCCGACGGGGTGGCCCGGTCTCGAGTCGAGACCGGCCACACCCGGGCACTGACCACGGTCTTCGGCACGGTCGACGTGGCCCGGACCGCCTACCGTGCACCCAGGCGGGCGAACCTGCACCCCGCCGACGCCGCGCTCAACCTGCCCAGCGAACGCCACTCTCATGGGCTGCGCCGGCTGGCGGCGGTGGAGACCACCCGCGGGTCCTTCGACGACGTGGTGGAGGCGGTCGAGAGAACCACCGGCCAGCAGGTCGGTAAGCGTCAGCTGGAGGGCCTCGCCGGGCGGGCCGCCATCGACGTCGAGGCTTTCTACGCCGAGCGTAAACCACCACCGGGCGCCAGCGAGGACCTGCTCGTGCTCTCCTGCGACGGCAAGGGCATCGTCATGCGCCCCGACGCGCTGCGACCGGCGACCGCCGCGGCCGCGGCGAAGACCACCCCAAAGCTGGCCACCCGGCTGTCCAAGGGCGAGAAGCGAAACCGCAAGCGGATGGCCGAGGTCGGCACCGTCTACGACGCCGCCCCGGCCGTGCGCACCCCGGCCGACATCCTGCCGACCGCCGACGACGAGCGCGAACCCGCACCTGGTCCGGTCACGAAGAACAAGTGGCTGCTCGCCAGCGTGGTCGAAGATGCGGCCAGCGTGGTCGGCCAGATCTTCGCCGAGGCGCAGCGCCGCGACCCCACCCACGCCCGCACCTGGGTCGCCCTCGTCGACGGCAACAACCACCAGATCGACCGGATCGCGGCCGAGGCCCGGGCGCGCGAGGTGCCGGTGGCGATCACGATCGACTTCATCCACGTGCTGGAGTATGTGTGGAAGGCAGCCTGGTGCTTCTTCGCCGAGGGGGACCAGGCCGCCGAGGCGTGGGTACACGACAAGGCAAGGGCGGTCCTTGCCGGCAGGGCCACCCGGGTGGCCGGAGCGATCCGCCGCCAGGCGACCACTGCCGGGCTGGAGCCCGCTCGACGCGCCGGCGCCGACACCTGCGCTGGCTACCTGACCAAGAAGGCCCCCCACCTGGACTACCCCAGGGCGCTGGCGAACGGCTGGCCGATCGCCACCGGCGTCATCGAAGGCGCCTGCCGGCATCTCGTCAAAGACCGGATGGACATCACCGGTGCCCGGTGGGGACTCGCTGGAGCCGAAACCATCCTCAAGCTCCGCGCCGTACGCAGCAACGGCGACTTCGAGAAATACTGGGACTACCACCTGTCCCAGGAACGGCGGCGCGTGCACCAGTCGCTCTACGCCGACAACCTCGTCCCACAGGCGGCATGAGCGTCACTCCAGAAGAGCCGCACCCGAATGAAAACGGCCTATCCACAGCATAGCCGCTGGTGTTTTCTTGGGCCATGTCAGCGAGGCCGAAGCCACGCAAGTACCGCCCAACGACGACCGAGCTGCCATCCAGCGTGCACCAGACCCGCCATGAGCTGATCCGTGAGGCGTTTCCTGGTTCAGGTCGTGGAGTCCGGGGACCCGCAGCGGGTCCGGTCGGTGGCCTGTCAGGCCGCCGCCGCGCTGGATGCCTTGTTGCTGGGTCATCCGATCGACCGGCGGGGCCGGTGCCGGTCGTGCCGTCGCCCAGGGGCGGTGCTCATGTTGCGCCGTCGTCGCTGCCAGGTGTACGTGGAGGCGGGTTTCTACCTGCTCGGCGCCGGGGAGCTCCTGCGCACGTACCTGGTTCGCGAGCTGGGGCTGGCCGACGATCCGGACACAACAGATACCGAGGTGCTGCCCGCCGTCGAGCCGGTTGGCCGACGGCGCGATCGGGCTACGGCCTGTGACACGCTGGACTGGACTCGGTGTGGGTAGGAAGGGAATCGGGATGGCCTCGTCTCGCCAGTTGGAGCCACCGTCGGGAACGCGGGACTTCCTCGCCCCCGAGCTCC
>JALYQB010000163.1 GCA_030856045.1 Actinomycetota bacterium | reverse complement strand
CCGGCGGGCAGGGGCTCAACCTCGGCATCCAGGACGCGTTCAACCTCGGCTGGAAACTGGCCGCCGAGGTCGGCGGCTGGGCACCGGAGGGGCTGCTGGACAGCTACCACACCGAACGGCACCCGGTGGCCGCTGACGTGCTGGTCAACACCCGCGCGCAGATGGTGCTGATGTCCACCGAGCCGGGTCCCCAGGCAGTGCGCCGGCTGGTGTCGGAACTGATGGACTTCGAGGAGGTGAACCGGTACCTGATCGAGAAGATCACTGCGATCGGGGTCCGCTACGACTTCGGCGAGGGGCATGACCTGCTCGGCCGGCGGCTGCGGGACGTGGGGCTGAAGCGCGGTCGCCTCTACGAGCTGATGCACGGCGGCCGCGGACTGCTGCTCGACCAGACCGGCCGGCTCTCGGTGGCGGGTTGGGCAGATCGGGTCGACCACGTCGTCGACGTCAGCGAGGAACTGGACGTGCCCGCCGTGCTGCTACGGCCGGACGGCCACGTGGCGTGGGTCGGTGAAGATCAGGCGGATCTGCTCGGCCGGATGTCACGGTGGTTCGGCGCGCCCGCCAACTGAACGCGCTCTCCATAACCCAATGGAGAACCCGCCGAATCTGACATCAGTGAGTCGCTGTGAGGGGCATGTGTCAACTCAGGGTTACGAAGAGGAATTGTGGTCCGAGCGGAGCTACGTGGCCGGGCTCTACGCGCGGCTCGACGCCGAGCGCGCGCGGGTGAAGGGTGAGTACAACGCGGCGTTGCGGGGAAACGGCGGGACACCGGTGGAACGGGATGTTGCGGTGCGCGCGCTGGCCAAAGAGGTGAAGCGGCTGGACGTGGCGGACAACGGGCTGTGTTTCGGCCGGTTGGACACCGTTTCGGGCGAGTATTCGTACATCGGCCGGATCGGGCTTTTCGACGAGGAGAACGAGTACGAGCCGGTGTTGCTGGATTGGCGGGCGCCGGCGTCGCGTGCGTTCTACGTCGCCACCGCGGCGAACCCGGAGAACATGGGTCGGCGCCGCCAGTTCCACACCCGCGGGCGTCGGGTGGTCGATTTCACCGACGAGGTACTCGGCCGCCCGGCCGGTGGCGAGCGGGGGGACGCGGCGCTGCTCGCGGCGGTCAACGCGCCGCGCGGTGCCGGGATGCGCGACATCGTGGCGACGATCCAGGCCGAGCAGGACGCGATCATCCGGCTCGATCACCCGGGGGTGCTGGTGATCGAGGGCGGCCCGGGCACCGGGAAGACCGTGGTGGCGCTGCACCGCGTCGCGTACCTGCTCTACACCCAGCGGGAGCGGATCGAACGCCATGGCGTGCTCGTGGTCGGACCCAACCCGGCGTTCCTGAACCACATCAGCCGCGTTCTGCCGTCGCTCGGTGAGTCCGCCGTGGTGTTCATGACCACCGGCGACCTCGTGCCCGGCCTACACGTCACCGCCGAGGACACCCCGCAAGCCGCACGGCTCAAGGGCTCGCGCAAGATCCTCGACGTGCTCGCGGCGGCGGTCGCCGATCGGCAGCGGCTGCCGGAGCATCCGCTGCCGATCGACCTGGCCGACGTCACGGTGCGGATCGACGCCGAAACCGCGCAGTGGGCCAGGGAGGAGGCGCGGGCGAGCGGGCTGGCGCACAACGAGGCCCGCGCGGTGTTCGGCGAGATCCTCACGTGGGTGCTCACCGAACGGGCGATAGCCCGGATCGGGCGGGGCTGGCTGACCCGGGCGGACCGCGAAGCGTGGGAGCACCTGCGGGCGGACCTGCTCGAAGAACTCGCCGAGCACGACGAGTTCACCGCCGCGCTCGACGAACTCTGGCCGATCCTGACGCCGGAAACACTGTTGGCACCGCTGTACACGTCCCCCGAACGGCTGCGAGCGGCCGGCGCCGACCCGGCGCTGTCGCGCGCCGACGGCGCCGCCTGGACGGTGTCGGACATGCCGCTGCTCGACGAACTGGTCGACCTGCTGGGCCGCGACAACCCGGCCGACCAGACCGCCGAGCAGGAACGGAAGGACCAGACCGAGTACGCCGCCGGCGTGCTGGACCTCCTCGTCGACCGCCAGGACTCGATGGACGACGAGGGCCACCTGTTCGCCACCGACCTGCTCTACGCCGAGGACCTGGCGGACCGCTTCGTCGAGCGCGACACCCGTGAACTCGTCGAACGCGCCGCCGCGGACCGGGACTGGACCTACCGGCACATCGTGGTCGACGAGGCCCAAGAACTGTCCGAAATGGACTGGCGGGTGCTGATGCGGCACTGCCCGGCCCGATCGTTCACCGTGGTCGGCGACCTCGCCCAACGCCGGTCGGAGGCCGGAGCGACATCGTGGGACACCATGCTGGAGCCCTACCAGCCCGGCCGCTGGATCTACCGGTCGCTGACGGTGAACTACCGCACCCCGGCGGAGATCATGACCGTCGCCGCCGCGCTGCTCGCCGAGTTCGCACCCGGGGTCGCGCCACCGGAGTCGGTCCGCGCGTGCGGCGTCCAGCCATGGTCCAGACGAGTCACCGACGACGAACTGCCCGCAGCCATCGAGGGATTCGTACGGGACGAAGCCGGTCGCGATGGCACCAGCGTCGTGATCGGGCCACCGGGTGTGCCGGGCGCGGTAGTGCCATCGGAGACGAAGGGCCTGGAGTTCGACGCCGTCCTGGTCATCGAACCGATGAGGATCCTCGCCGACGGCCCACGCGGCGCGGCCGAGCTCTACGTCGCCCTCACCCGCGCCACCCAACGCCTCGGCGTCCTGCACCAGGGCCCATTGCCGCAGGCCCTGACCGGACTCGCCGAAACCGGGACACCCGCCCAGGCCGGGAATCAACGGTTGGCGTAGCGATTCGCGTACGGCCGGCCCTGAGCCAGAGCGTGACCAGACGACAACGGGAACTCCAGGTAGGTGAAGTTCTCAGGCGCGCCGCCAGGCGGCCCGACGGACACGCCATACGGCGAGCGTGCGCACCGACTTGTTGACGCCCCTACCCCCGTCCGCCATGATGGAGGAGCAATTTTCGTCAACTTGGAGCAAGGAGAATCACGGCCATGCGTGCAACGTTCCTGGGCAAGGACCCCGAGTCGATCGAAGGCGAGTCACCTACCCTGTTCGCCACCGACCGACCTGACCGCGTGACATACATCGCGCAGGGTTGGAAGGTGACCGACCCGCAGGCACTCGCGGACATCGGGCGAGTGCCCGACCACGAGACCTTGATCGAGATTCCAGAGGATGTGCTGAAGTTCTACGCCCGCCGCTACCTGGAGCAGCAGGAGGGAGAGCGCTGAGCCTGCTCATCGGGGACGACTTCAACCGACTGTTCCGCAGCTTCGAGCACACGGCGTTCCGGCTGGAGACGCGGGAGAGCTACAACGCGCCGCGTGAGGTTGAGTCGTTTCGGAAGTTTCGAGCTGGTGAGCCAGTCGACCTGTCATGGGCCGAAACCTGGTTCAGCATGATCCGTGAGGCGACCGCAGAAGGTCGCCTGTTCTCGCGCGTGCGAGTCGTCAGCGTGCCGCTCAGCGAGTACAGTCGGTTTGGGCTGTGGGCTGCCCAGCGGACAAGCGATGCGGGCGAAGATATCCGTTACCTTCCCCGTGACGTGGCCGGTGGTCTTGATCTACCCAATCACGACTATTGGCTGTTCGACTCACGCAAGCTGGTGCGGATGCACTTCGGTGAGGCTGACAAGTTCCAAGGCGGCGAGATCATCGAGGATGCCGCCGAGATCGTGCAACACAACTACTGGCGAGATGTTGCTCAGCATCACGCTACCGGGCGGGATGATTTTGACGTCAAGGTCTAGTGGTTCGGGTGGCGTTGAGGAAGCGCGAAACGCCCTTGGTCAACGACTCCGCGAGCTCCGCCGCCAAGCACAACTAAGCGGCAAAGGGCTCGCGGAGTCGTTGTCATGGCAGGCGTCCAAGGTCAGCAAGATCGAGAACGGCAAGCAGTCGCCGACCGACGACGACATCAAGGCTTGGACGCGGGCAACCAACAGCGAGCGCGAAACCGAAGCCCTGCTCGCCTCGCTGCATACCCTTGAAGTTCAGCACGCCGAGTGGCAACGAGTGCTCAAGGCCGGGATGCTCGGGCACCAGCTTGAGCTGTCTGAGCAGGACGCTAAGACGAAGCTGTATCGCTCGTTCGAGCCGGCTGTTGTTCCTGGACTGGTCCAAACCGCCGAGTTCGCCCGTGCTCTCTTTTCGCGGGCCGTCATTGTGCATCGGGTGCCCAACGACGTCAACGAAGCAGTTGCCAAGCGGATGCAACGCCAAGAGATGCTGTACCGCACGGATAAGATGTTCCACTTTGTCGTCACCGAGGCAACGTTGCGCTACCGGTTGTGCTCAGTGGAGATCATGCTTGGGCAGCTTGACCGTCTCGTTTCATTGACGTCACTGCGGAACCTGCGACTCGGGGTTATCGGGTACGAAACACAATACGTGGTCGATCCCCGTCACGGCTTCATGCTGTATAACTCCGATCTGGTGCGGGTTGAGACGTATTCGGCTGAGCTAAATCTTCGCCAGCCGCACGAGATCGAGCTGTATACCTCCACCTTTGAGAAGCTCGCGGCTGTTGCCAGTTACGGCGGGGCAGCGAGGGCGATCATTAACCGGGTTATTGCTGATCTGGCACCGGCTACGCCCGAGGATGGCGAGTGATTGCCGCTCGCTTCACACCTTCGT
>JALYQB010000573.1 GCA_030856045.1 Actinomycetota bacterium | reverse complement strand
CATGCCTCGCGGACCACGGGCGCCATCTCCGCGTACCGGCGCGCGGGGATGTCCGGGAACAGGTGGTGCTCGATCTGGTGCGACAGGTTCCCCGACATCAGATGGAACAGCGGGGACCCGGTGATGTTCGCCGACCCGAGCAGCTGGCGGACGTACCACTCCCCACGGCTCTCGTTCGCGGCCTCCTCCTCGGTGAACGTCTGCACGTCCTCCGGGAAGTGACCGCAGAAGATGATCCCGAACGACCACAGGTTGCGCGCGAGGTTCGCAACGCCGTTGCCGGCCAGCGTGGGCAGGAAGAACGGCCCCGAGAGCGCGGGGAACAGCACGTAGTCCTTCGCCACCTGCCGCAGCGACTTGCGCGCCATCAACTTGGCGTCCTCGGACACCTCGTCCCACTTCTTCTCCCCCGCCAGCACCCGGTCGAGCTCCAGGTCGTGCAACATCACGCCCCACTGGAAGACGATCGACAGCAGCGCCGCGTAGAGCGGGTTGCCCAGGTAGTACGGGTGCCACTTCTGCTCGGGGGTGATCCGCAGGAACCCGTAGCCGATGTCGCGGTCCTTGCCGAGGATGTTGGTGTAGGTGTGGTGCTGGAAGTTGTGCGAGCGCTTCCACAGCTTCGAGACGCTCACGTTGTCCCACTCGAAGTCGCGGGAGTTCAGCACGTCGTCGCGCATCCAGTCGTACTGGCCGTGCATGACGTTATGGCCGATCTCCATGTTGTCGATGATCTTCGACAGTGACAGCGCCACGGCGCCACCGATCCACGCGGGCGGGAAGATGCCGGCGAACAACAGCCCTCGGCCGACGATCTCGAGCTTGCGCTGGACGTCGACCACCCGGCGGAGGTAGTTCGCGTCCTCCTCGCCGAGCTGCGCGACGACGTGCTTGCGCAGCGCGTCCATCTCGCGGTCGAAGGCGTCGATCTGCTCCGGCGTGAGATCGTGCTTGATGGTCATGGGATGCCCCCTGATCGGAAGGTCAGCGAAGTCACAGGTCCACCGTCACGTCGCCGACCGGCACCGTGATGCAGAGCTGGATGTCGGAGTCGGGCTCCGTGTGCAGGGCGCCGCTGTTCGCATAGCGCACGGTGCCCTCGGTCTTGCGGCGGGTGCAGCTGAAACAGATGCCCATGCGGCAACCGAAGACGGGCGTCAGCCCGGCCGCCTCGGCCTGCTCGAGCAGGGGCGCGCCGGTGTTGGCGGCGCGGCGGTCGCTGCCTGCGAAGACGACCTCGCCGGTCGGCTCGCCGAGGTTCGCCACGGGCCCCACCGGGGCGGGCGCGGTGAAGTGCTCGACGCTCAGTGTGCCCGCGCGGGCAGCCGCGGACCAGTGCTCCTGCACCGCCTCGACGAGCGTCGCCGGGCCACAGACCCAGGTCGGCACGTCGGGGAGGACGGCGAGGTGCCCGGGACAGAAGCGCCCGGCCAGCTCCCCGCCCGACGAGCGGGTGTAGCTGCGCAGCACCTGCACCCCCGCGGCGGCCAGCGCGTCGAGCTCCTCGCGGTACGCGACGTGCTCTGCGGTGCGCGCGTAGTGCAGGAACGTCACCGAGCCCGCACGGCCCTCGTCGCACAGCGTGCGCAGCATGGACAGCGCGGGCGTGATGCCGGAGCCACCGCTGATGAGCAGCAGCGACGCGGGCCGGGGCGACGGCAGCGTGAACGGCCCCTGCGCCTGCGACAGCCCGACGACCGTGCCGGGCCGCAACCCTTGCAGGTGGTTCGAGACCAGTCCCTCCGGCTCAGCGTGCACGGTGAACTCGAGGAGCCCCGCGGACGAGTGCTGCGAGGACACCACCGAGTAGCAGCGGCTGCGGCGCACGCCGGCGACGTCCACGGTCAGCTGGACGTGCTGGCCTGCGCGGAAGCCCTGCCAGTTGCGGTTGGGCCGCGCGAGCAGCGTCACCGCACCGGGCGTGGGACGTCGGACGTCGACGATCTCGGCGCGGACGTCGTGGCTGCTCCACGTGGGGTCGATCAGCTCGAGGTAGCGGTCCGGACCGTGCGGGTGGGTCAGCGCACCGAGCAACGGTGCAGCGAACGACGCGAGCCGGCGGCGTCTCCCGGCAAGTGCGGCGGTCATGGGGTACCTCCGACAATCGGTGAACGTCTGTACTCCCATATCCCACGGTACAGTCGACGCATGGCGGTGGACAGTTGTGCACTGAGTGAGATTCCGCACAGTGACGTCAGGCAGGCGGGACAGCGGGAGCGGCGTAAGCAGCGCACCCGCCGTGCCCTGCTGGATGCCGCGCTCGGGTTGCTCGAGCACCAGAGCTTCGGGAGCCTGAGCCTGCGGCAGGTCACCCGCGAGGCCGGCATCGTCCCCACCGCCTTCTACCGGCACTTCCGCGACATGGACGCCCTGGGCGTGGAGCTCGTCGAGGAGTCCGTCGGCACGCTGCGCCGGATGATCCGCGGCACCCGCGAAGAGGACCCGGACTACGGCCAGGTCATCGAGCGCTCCGTGCAGATCCTCGTGCGCCACGTGCACGCCCACCGCGCGCACTTCTGGTTCATCGCGCGGGAACGCTCCAGCGGGGTCGCGGCGGTGCGGCTGGCCATCCGGGAGCAGTTCGCGCTGTTCGTCTCCGAGCTGGCCACAGACCTGCAGCGCTTCGGGCTGCTTACCCATTGGCCGCTGGACGACCGGCTGCTGCTCGCCGGCATCATCGTCAATCAGATGATCTCCACCGCGGAGGCGATCCTGGAGACCCCGCCCGACGCCGAGGCCGACGTCATCGCGCGCGCCGAGCGACAGCTCCGGATGATCGTCACAGGCCTCTCGAGCTGGCGCCACGCCACTCCTGCGCCATGAGCCCAGGCGCTGGACTCCCGTGTCACGTCCGAGCGTGTCCCGCTGCGCTGCGCCGGGGTCCGCGCGAGGATGGGCCGATGGCGGACGTGTGGAGCGACGAGCAGGTGACCGGGGCTCTCGAGGGCCTTCCCGAATGGCAGCGCGAGGGCGACGCGATCGCCCGCACAGCGAAACTGCCGACCTTCACCGCCGCGATCGAGGCGGTGCGCGCCGTGGCGGAGATCGCGGAGTCGCGCGACCACCACCCCGACATGGACATCCGGTGGCGCACCGTGACGTTCCGGTGCAGCACGCACTCAGCCGGCGGCGTCACCGCGAAGGACGTCGAGCTCGCCGCGGAGATCGACCGGGTGCTGACGGAGCTGGAGTGACCGCAGCTGCTCGGGTGGAGAAAGTGCTCTCCGGTTGGCATTGGTGGGCCGCGGGTGGTCGACTGACCGTCCGACACCGGAGGAGGGCGCATGAGCACCGACTCATCCCTGCGCGACAAGATCGACGTCTGCCTCCTGGAGGGGGAGGCGGTTGTCGCGGTCTACGGCGGCGCGGGAGCGGGACTGCTCGGCCTCACCGACCGGCGGGTGATCGTGCAGGACGACGACTTCCCCGGCGGGCGGTCGGCCCTGACGTCGATCCCGTACCACCGGGTGGCCTCGGTGTCGTTCGTGTCCGCGACCGAGGAGCGCGGGACTTTCACGTTCTCGCGCTCGATCGCGGTGGCAGCGGGCGGGCGGGTGTACGTGACCGAACTCGCGGACGAGGACCAGGCCCGCGAGGCACACGAGACGATCCTGCGCCTGGTGGGCTGACCGACGCAGGGCAGCGGCCTGTGTCACCGGACTGCCGCATGGGTGCCGTCAGTCGTTGATGAGTTGAGAGGCGCGCCGGGGAGAGACCCCGAGTACGGCCGCGACGTCTGCCCCGGACATGCGGCAGCGCCACTTGAGAGTTCGGGCGACGTTCCTGGACAGAGCAGCGGCTTCCTGCTGCAGTTTGGTGGCCTCAGCAGCCTTGGCTCGCGCCTCCAGCAGTTCTCTGGTCAGCGCGGCGTCGACCTCTGGGGTGATCCGGACTGTGAAAGACGCGGGCTGCGCGTCGAGCTCAAGGGCGAGGTAGTCGCGGACCATGCGCTCAGCGCCGGCAAGGCTGCTGGACTGGGTGACTACCGACGCCATCGATGTGAAGCTCCCAGCCGCGCTCCCAACGCTTGGCTGTGACGTTGTAGACGGTCACTGCAACCACCCTTCCGGCAGGCATCCTATCCGCTTGATGGCGTCGCGGACGAC
>JALYQB010000073.1 GCA_030856045.1 Actinomycetota bacterium | reverse complement strand
CTGGAAAGCCTCATCGTCGTCGCGCACAACCCAACGCTAGTGCGCAACGCAATTCGGTCAGAGCGACACGCCGAACTCGCAGAACATTCACCCGATCGGATTAGTTATTACATTACGGCTGCTTACCCCGTCGAGAGCCTGCTGGAACTCCTTTCTTCCGGCATAACGATCGACGAGGTGCTTGCCGACTATCCGGACCTGGAGCGTGACGACCTCCTCGCCGCGCTGGAGTTCGGTGCGCTCGCTGTCGGCCGGCGCCGGGTGGTCCCGCTCGGCGCGGCGTGAAGTGCCTCGTCGATGCCCGGCTCCCCGCTCGGCTCGCGAGGTTCCTGAGCACTGCCGGACATGATGCGCTGCACACGTCGGAGGGTCCGGACGGAACCGGACGACGAGGGCCGGGTCGTGGTCGCGACCGGCAACATCACCAACACTGCGCTGCTGTCTCTGTTCGAGGCGCATCTCGACGTGATCGTCGGTGCGCTCGACGAGGCCGACTTCGTCGAGTTCGGTCCGGACTCCTGGTCGTGCACCGGTGCCGCGAGGACGGCTCGGCTCGCTGATCTCTGGGCCACAGTTCTGGCCACGAACTGGCGTGCATCAATGCCGGTGATGCCCGGTTCGGCACCTGCCGAGCCTTGTCGATTGCCCGGTCGCCGGGCATGCAGGCGCCGGAATCGCGACTGCGGATCCAACGCCCATCATGTTGCCGATCTAGGTTTCGCGGGCGATCAAGGGTGCCGTCTTCGGTGGGGTGGGCCGGTCAACAGGCTGGCTTCGCTCGCGCACTGCTGCGTCCGGACCGTGTCCGCCGGTGGGCCCGAGCCCGGACCCACCCGCCATCAGTAGCCGACGAGGAGAACCCCGAGGAAGGGCAACTTCAGCTGCTCAGATGCGTAGATCGCGTCCAGGCGGAAGAGCCGGTTTTGTGGAGCCGAGGCCAACGCGCGCATGGTGCCCCGCGCACGACGCGACGCATGACGCTGCCTGGTCGTCGCTGAGCACGTCCGAGCGTCGACCTATGATACGCGTGCAGGTGACGACAAGGGCGAACGACAAGCCTACCGACACGCTGACGCGCTGGTCATGCAGACTCGCGCCGTGACAACGCTGGCCTCCCCTCGGTCGTTTTGCCCCCGTTGGTGAAGGGCGACCTTCCCCGCATCTCCGCCCTCGCCGATGAGGACCACAAGCTCTTTACAAGGGCCGATGGGCACTCCGAGTACCGAGAACGACGACTGGCAGTCGTGCTTGCCCAAGGTGGGGCTCTGCACTACCTCGAGGGCAAGACGGGCATCAAGGACTTCGACGTGTGGACGTTCTACGCGACTCTGCCGGGCAAGAGGTTCAACTTCGGGATTCGCAAGACGGACGTCGACTTCGGACCGTCAGAGCACGGCCGAAACCTGTACCCGCCAGACTTCGACCGCCCTGAGCTACCTCGTTGGCTGCGCTTCGCAGGTCGGCGGGTGGACTTCATGATTCGCGGGCTGACGCTCCCACTGGACGCGCCCTTCGCGGAGGTCGTCAACACGCTGCGTCAGGAACTCACCAGGGGTGCTGCCATGCCCGGCACCACGGCGGTGGCGAAGGGCGCGGGCAGGTGGAGCGGCTCGCCGGCACGCGCGACTCCGTACTCGACGTACTCACCTGCGTCCAGCGCGGCGACGTGCACGACCAGCTCGGGTTGCTGCTCGATCCGCAGGTAGCACGGGATGCCGGCAGCCGCGTAGAGGGCCGGCTTGAGCAGCCGATCTTGCGACCCGGTGCTCGGCGAGACGATCTCGGCGACCAGTGTCACGTCGGCCGCGTCAGTGACCACACCCTCGCCGATCTCCCGGACCACGACGAGGTCCGGGATGAAGATGCGGCTGGTGGCGAGCCGGACGTTGATGCCCTCCAGCACCTCCCAGTCATCGGGCACGGCAGCATCCATCACGTTGGCGAATGCGCGGGAGAAGCGTTGGTGGGACTTGCGGGGTGCCGGGCTCACCAACAGCGCTCCGTCCAGGAGTTCGAGGCGTGGCCACACCGTCTCCGGGAAGGCGAGGAACTCCTCCTCCGTCCATGCCTGCGCATGCTCGTCGAGCGTGGGGACGCTCATCCGCACCACTCCTTTCCGGTGCCATCTTATCCCCAAGCTCCCACGCAGGGACGACGGATCCAGCACGGCATGGAATGGGAGCCGCACGGCGAGCAGCTGGTTCCCGGCGCGGCTACGGTGCCAGCGTGAGCGCCGTGACGGGCACGTTCCACCAGTTGATCGGGCAGCTGGACTACTCGATGTTGATCGTCACCGTGGCCACCGACGACGAGCGGGCGGGGTGCCTGGTCGGCTTCGCCACCCAGAGCAGCATCGACCCGCCCCGCTTCCTGGTCTGTCTCTCCCGGGTCAACCGCACCTACCGGGTCGCCCTCGCGTCGAAGCTGCTGGCCGTGCACTTCGTCCCCCGCCACGCGGAGCCGCTGGCCGAGCTGTTCGGCGGGCGAAGCGGCGACGAGGTCGACAAGTTCGCCCGGTGCGGCTGGCACCCGGGGCTGGCCGGTCTGCCGATCCTCGACGAGTGCGGCAACTGGTTCGCGGGCCGGGTGCTCCAGCGCCTGGACCTCGGGGACCACGTCGGCTTCCTGCTCGATCCGGTCGAGGCGCACTGCGAGCACGGGGCTCCGGCGTTCGAGTTCCACCGCGCCAAGCACATCGAGCCGGGACACCCCGCGTGACGACCTCGCCGGTGCTGCTGCCCGAACCGGGCATCCTGACCCCCGCCGAGGCGCTCGACGGCATCGAATTCGGCGAGCGCGCGCCGCCCGACCGGTCCTACGTGGTGCTCAACATGATCGCGACCGTCGACGGGGGCCGCGATGGCCGCCGATCCGCTCGCCGTGGTGGTCAGCCGCAGCCTGGCGCTCACCCCCGATCTGCCGCTGCTCGCCGACCCGCAGTCCCGGGTGGTCGTCGTCACCGCACAGCGCCATCGCCGAGGCCCGGGCGAGCTGCTCGCGTGCGGTCTCGCTGCTCGAGTCCAACAGCGGTGTGTAGCCCCAGATGGGCGAGCATGGCTGGCGCGGCCTGGACGTCGACGCGCACGTCCCCGGTTGTGCACCGGCAGCGGGAACGGCTCCGCGGGAGGCAGCCCGGGGCCGAACGCGCAACGCTCCGCCGTCCCGGTCGGTTCGGCGATCTCGGTGTGGAAGGCCACCACACCTTCCAGCCCCGGCCTGAAGTCGTCCTGAACCAACCGCCGCACTGTGGACGGCGCGCTCGAGCAGGCCACCCTGCGCTTCGCCGGCGTCGAGTCGGTGCCGGTGCCGCCGCACTGGAGCGGGGTGCGGATCCGGCCCGAGTCCGTGAAGTTCCGGCAGGGCCGCCCGAACCGGATGCACGACCGGTTGCGCTACGTGCTGCGCGACGGCGGTGACTGGACGGTGGAACGGTTGGCTCCGTAACCGTGTCCATGTAATCTGCATGCATGGTGGCGTTACAGATCCGGGACGTACCGGATGAGGTGCGGGACACTCTTGCGGAGCGGGCGAGGGAGCGCGGTCAGTCGTTGCAGGCTTTCCTGCTCGGGGTGGTCGAGGCTGAGGCTAGGCGGGCACGTAACACGTCGCTGCTCGCGCGGTTCTCGGGTCGCTCGGACGGCTCGCGGGTCGCGGCCGGTGAGACCGCGGCCGAGCTGGAGCAGATCCGCGGCGTCCGCGACGCATGATCGTCGTTGACGCGTCCGTCCTGACCGACGCGCTGACCGACGACGGCGAGGTGGGAGACGCGAGCCGGGCGGCCTTGCAGCGGGATCCGCACTGGGCAGCGCCAGCGCACCTCGCGCTCGAGGTGGCGTCCGCGATCCGCGGTGGTCTGCTCGGCGGGAAGATCATGCTCGAGCGGGCGGCGGACGCCGTCGACGTCCTCGGCCGGCTTGAGATCGATCCCGTCGACCCTGTGGTCCTGCTGCCCCGGATCTGGCAGCTGCGGTCGAACCTCACCGTGTACGACGCCGCCTATGTCGCCGCCGCGGAAGCGCTGGGGTGCCCGCTGTTGACGGGTGACGTACGGCTGGCGCGGGCGAGCGGACTGAGCTGCCCGGTGTGGGTCGTGGCCTGATCAGTCCAGTTTGAGCCGGTCGGGACGGGTGTAGACGTTCATCGAGTCGCCGCGTAGGAAGCCGATGAGGGTGATGCCTTCGTCCTCGGCCAGCTCGGCGGCTAGCGACGACGGGGCGGACACCGCGGCGAGGGTCGGCACCCCGGCCATCGCGGCTTTCTGCACCAGCTCGAACGACGCCCGACCGGACACCATCAGCACCGTGGCGGCCGCGGGCACCCGCCCGGCGAGCAGCGCCGCCCCGAGCACCTTGTCGACGGCGTTGTGCCGCCCGACGTCCTCGCGCACGGTGACCGCGGTGCCGTCGGACTCGTAGAGTCCTGCGGCGTGCAGCCCGCCCGTCGAGTCGAACACGCGCTGCGCTGAGCGCAGGGCGCCGGGCAGTAGGCCGCTGGAGGCGAATCTCGATGGTGACGGAGTCGCCATCCTCCCGGCGCTCCCGCGCCTC
>JALYQB010000549.1 GCA_030856045.1 Actinomycetota bacterium | reverse complement strand
GTCGCGGCGCTGTGGGCGGCGACGGCCGCGACGGACCCGCCGACCGCCTGGCTCCCCGTGCTGCTCGGGCTGGGCTGGCTCACCGTGGCCCTCACCGCCACCGACCTGGTCCACCGCAGGTTGCCGGATACGCTCACGCTGCCCGCGCTGCCGGTCGCGCTCGTCCTCCTGCTGCCGACCGGCACGGTGGTGCGCGGCCTGCTCGGCGCGGCCGTGCTCGTCGCGGTGCACGCCGCCGTCCACCTGCTCGCCCCACACGCCCTCGGCGCGGGCGACGTCAAGCTCGCCGGCTCGGTCGGTGCGGTCCTCGGCGGCGTGTCCTGGTCCGCGCTCGTCGCCGGGCCGCTGCTCGCCGCACTGTTCACCGCGTTCGTTGCCGTCCTCGGGTTGGCGTGCGGCCGGCTGCGCCGCGACGACCCACTGCCACACGGCCCGGCCATGCTGGTCGCCGCCCTCGTGCTCGTCCACCTGCGATGAGTGGGAGGATCACGGGCGTGCTGCGATGGATCACCGCGGGGGAGTCCCACGGCCCTGCGCTGGTCGCCGTGCTCGAAGGCATGGTGGCCGGGGTCGAGGTCACGACCAAGGACGTGGCGGCCGAACTGGCCCGCAGACGGCTCGGCCACGGTCGCGGCGCGCGGATGAAGTTCGAGGCCGACGAGGTCGACCTGCTCGGCGGCGTGCGGCACGGAGTGACCCTCGGCGGCCCGGTGGCCATCAGGATCGGCAACACCGAGTGGCCCAAGTGGGAGATCGTGATGGCCGCCGACCCGGTCGACCCGGTCGACCCGGCGGTGCTGGCGGAGCTGGCCCGCAACGCGCCGCTCACCCGGCCGCGGCCGGGGCACGCCGACCTCGCCGGGATGACGAAGTACGGCTTCGACGACGCACGTCCCGTGCTCGAGCGGGCGAGTGCGCGCGAGACCGCGTCCCGGGTCGCGCTCGGCACCGTCGCGAAGGCGTTCCTGCACCAGGCGCTGGGCGTCGAGGTGCTGTCCCACGTGGTGTCCCTTGGTGAGGTCGAGGCGCCCGCCGGAGTCCTGCCCGGTCCGGGCGACCTGGAGCGCGTCGACGCCAGCCCGGTGCGGGTGTTCGACCCGGCGGCGTCCGAGGCGATGGTCGCGGAGGTGGACGCCGCGAAGCGGGACGGTGACACCCTCGGCGGGGTGGTCGAGGTCGTCGCGCACGGACTGCCCGTCGGCCTCGGCTCGTTCGTCTCCGGCGACCGCAGGCTCGACGCCCGCCTCGCCGGCGCGCTCATGGGTATCCAGGCGATGAAGGGCGTCGAGATCGGTGACGGCTTCACCACCGCGCGGCGCCGCGGCAGCCGGGCGCACGACGAGATGGCTCCGGGTGCCGACGGCGTGGTGCGCTCCACGAACCGCGCGGGCGGACTGGAAGGCGGCATGACCAACGGCGAGGTGCTGCGCGTCCGCGCCGCGATGAAGCCGATCTCCACGGTGCCGCGCGCGCTCGGCACGGTCGACGTCGCCACCGGGGAGGCTGCCGTCGCGATCAACCAGCGCTCCGACGTCTGCGCCGTACCCGCCGCGGGCGTGGTGGCCGAGGCGATGGTCGCGCTCGTGCTCGCCGACGCCGCGCTGGAGAAGTTCGGCGGCGACTCACTGGCCGAGACCGTGCGCAACGCCCGCGCCTACCACGACGCGGGCCGCTAGGTTCAGGGCCCGGCAGTGACCGCGCCGCGCAGCGACAGTGCCCTCAGGGGGCCCGCAGTCGTGCTCGTCGGACCCCCGGGTGCGGGAAAGTCGACCGTGGGTGCTCGGCTCGCCCGGCGGCTGGGCACGGAGCTCGCCGACACCGACGCGCTTGTCGTGACCCGGGCGGGCAAGAGCATCTCGGACCTGTTCACCGACGACGGCGAGGCGGTGTTCCGCGCGCTGGAGGAGGATGTGGTCGCCGACGCGCTGCGCACCCGTCGCGGGGTGCTCGCCCTCGGCGGCGGCGCCGTGCTCTCGGAGCGCACCCGGGTGGCGCTGCACGGTCACCGCGTCGTGTTCCTCGCCGTGGGGATGGCGGAAGGTGTCCGCCGCACGGGCATGTCGAGCGTGCGGCCGTTGCTCGCCGGGATGAACCCCCGCGCGACCTTCAAGGCGCTACTCGACGCCCGGCTGCCGCTGTACCGCGAGGTCGCCACCGTGGAGGTGCCCACTGAGGGCGCGACCCCGGACGAGGTCGCCACCGCTGTGCTCGCCGCGCTCGACCCGGTTCGATGAGCGGCCGGGCACACTCGGCCGATTGGTTCTCCCGATCGCCCGCAATCCAGACCGGACAGCACGCTGGACTAGACGAGCAGTGGCTTCCGACGG
>JALYQB010000067.1 GCA_030856045.1 Actinomycetota bacterium | reverse complement strand
CGCCAGGACCCGGCGCTCGACGGCGGCGGCTTGGGTGTCGGGCAGGTGCGTGGTCTGCTCGGCGATGATCCGCACCTTGGTCAGCGTCAGCTCCCCGTCGGCGAGGGCGGTGAGCGCCGTCGGGTGCCGCTCGGCCAGCGTGATGGCTTCGTCGACCCGCCCGGCGGCGGTGACCGGCGCCACGCGCAGTATCAGCGCCACCTCCTCCGCCGCCGCCTGCTCGACGCCGTCGCAGAACGCCACCTCCGGGCCCACCGGCTCCCCCGCCGCCCGGGCGGCGGCCCGCGCCGCCGCGTCCGCCTGCGCGGTGGCCTGGCAGCGGGCGGTGAAGGAGGTGATCTCGCGTAGCTGCTGGGCCTGCGCCCAGCTGATCACCTTGTCCCATGCCCCGATCCGTCCACCTGCTCGAACCCGCCCGGTGCGCAACACTGCTGATCCAGCAGCATCGCCAGCAGTCCGTCCGGGGCGTAGGACGACCACGGCTGCCCGGGTCCTGGCTCGACCACGAACCCGTCGTCGTCGGGCGCGTCGAGCAGCCCGACACCGCCCGTTGAATCGAACACGTGTTCGAGTATAGCCCGTTACGCACCCGCATGCCAGCCCACCTTCCACCGATTCCCGAATCAGCCCGCTGGCCCTGATCGCGTCAGGGCTCCAGGAAAACGAGAGCATCTGGCGCGAAGGGCGCGCTCCGAGGTTTCCTACACCTTGCCGCGCCGCGCCCGCACCGCCAGGAAACCCCCGAACGCGATCAGCCCGAGTGCCACGAGCGAGAGCAGGTACGGACCGAACGGCCGGCTGGCGAGGGCGTGCAGCGCGGTGTCGAGCCCCCCGGCCGACTTCGGGTCGAACCGCACCGCACCGATCACCACGAGCACGCCGATCAGGATCAGCGCGACGCCCTTCGCGAGGTAACCGAACTGCGTGAACCGCTCGACCGCCGTGCCGCTGCGGCCCATGAGATCGCGGATGTTCAGCTCGTCGCGGAACCCCGACGTCACCCCCTTGTAGCAGTGGTAGACGCCGACCCCGACGAACACCAGCCCGACCGCGCCCACGAGCAGCCGGCCACCGGGCCAGGTGAGTGCTGTCGCGGTGACGTCCTGGCCGCCACCCCCCGACCCCCGCGCGAACTGCAGCGCCAGCACCGCGAGCGCCACGTAGTAGACGCTCAGCGCGCCGGCATTGAACCGATCGCCCTTCGCGTCGTCGCCGCGGATCCCCACCGCGCGGGCGACGTGCACCAGCGACAGGCCCGCGAACCCCGCGACGAACAGCCACAGCAGCGTCCGCCCGAACGGCTGCGCCGCCACCGCGCCGAGTGCGCCGGACTGGTCGGCGCGCGCCCCGCCGACCCCCCACGCGATCTGCAGCGCCAGGAGCCCGATGAGGACGTGCTGCACCGCGTTGATCCCGAAACCGGCGCGGCCGGCGATTTCCAACCCCCGGTGTGCCTGCCGGGTCGCCTCGCCCGAGGTCGTCATGGCACCTCCGCTCGTACCATATTCCGCCACGAGCGCCGGTGCGCTGCGCCGAGCGGGTGTCACGTGGCAGGGGGAGCTACCCGCTGCCGTCGCGCGGCGAACGACCACGTCAGCAGCGCCCACACCGTGGAGCCGAGGGCGAGCTCGACGAGCAGGTACCACGGCCAGTCGCCGAGCAGGTCCAGCGCCGATCCACCCGGCGGCTTCTCGGTGACGAACCCGTAGTTCGTGTCCGCGACAGCGTTGAACATCAGCATCGCGAGTCCCCAGGTCACCGTCGTCCCGACCGCGAGGGCGTAGCCGCGCCAGTCGGGCCGCCAGCCGAGGCCCCAGGTGAGGAAGATCGCCGCCCACACCACGAGCAGGTGCAGCCCCCAGAACATGACGTAGTCGAGATGCGGGAAGTCGCGGCCGTCGAGGGTCGGGGTGAGGAACGCCTGCGACGTGAGCGTCAGTCCCCAGTAGAACGTCAGCGCGCTCGCCCACCACCGCCCCGTCCACAGCGCCACGACCGCGGTCATCCACGCGAGGTCGCACAGCTGCAGCGGAAGCGACGTGCTGGGGTTCCACTGGGCGGGCAGCAGTACGTATACCTGAAACGGGACGACGACCACGAGGATCGCCAGCGCGAGCAGGCGCCGCACGCGTGTGGCGGCGGCGGCACCGCGGTGACGGCGCCCCCACCACACGAGGACGACCGCCCCGACCGCGAGCGCGGCGATGGCGGCCCAGTGCGACGTCCCGTACGCCTGGAACACCCTGCTGACCCTGGCACGGCAGCAGCACTGGAAGCCACTACCGTCCGCGGGCATGACGAGTCCGGCCGGGCTGCCCGGCTTCCCCGGCCTGCAGCTGGTCGAGGACCACGGCACCGTGCAGCGCTACACCGCGGTCGACGGCGCGGGGCTCCCGGTCACCGTGCTGGTGCTCGGCGAGCACGCCTCGCGGGATCCGCGCCTGCGGGCCGTCTTCGTGGCGGAGGCGGTGCAGGCCAGCACCGCCGCGCTGCCGGGGGAGCTGCCCATCAGCCTCGACGCCGACGCCCCGCGGCCG
>JALYQB010000529.1 GCA_030856045.1 Actinomycetota bacterium | reverse complement strand
GCCGGGGTGCGGCGCCGCAGGTCGCCGCCGTGTGCGTGTACCCCGACATGGTGGCCACTGCGGTCGACGCACTCGCCGGGTCCGGGGTCCCGGTCGCCAGCGTCGCCACGGCGTTCCCTGCGGGCCGCTCGTCGCTGCCGGTGAAGATCGCGGACGTGCGCCACGCCGTCGCCGCGGGAGCAGGCGAGGTGGACATGGTGATCGACCGCGGCGCGTTCCTGTCCGGGCGCTACGGCGCGGTCCTGGCCGGCATCATGGAGGCCAAGCGGGCGTGCGGCCAGGCGCCCCTCAAGGTCATCCTGGAGACCGGCGAGCTCGCCACCTACGACAACGTCCGCCGCGCGTCGTGGCTCGCGCTCCTCGCGGGCGCGGACTTCATCAAGACGTCCACCGGGAAGGTGTCCCCGGCTGCCACGCTGCCCGTGACGCACCTGATGCTGCAGGCGGTGCGCGACTGGCACGCCGTCACGGGCACGCGGTGCGGCGTGAAACCCGCGGGCGGGATCCGCACCACGGCGGACGCGGTCCGGTATCTGGTGGCCGTGCACGAGGTCGCCGGCGCCGAGTGGCTGACGCCGCGGCTGTTCCGGTTCGGCGCGTCCAGCCTGCTCGGCGACCTGCTCGTGCAGCGCCGGGCGGCGCAGGAAAGCGCCGAGAGCTGACGGCGCGTGGTACAGAGCGGCTGGACCTACGACCCCGCGCGGGAGTCCCGGGCCGTCGCGCGGCTGCACCCGAGCTACGGCGTGTTCGTCGACGGTGAGTTCGTCGACGGCGGCGGGCCCCCGCTCACAACGGTGGACCCGGCCACGGAGCAGGTGCTCGCCGAGGTCGGCACCGCGAACGGCGCCGACGTGGACACCGCCGTGCGGGCCGCGCGGCGGGCGTACGACCGGGTGTGGTCGCGGATGTCCGGCGCGGAGCGCGCGAAGTACCTGTTCCGCATCGCCCGCCTCGTCGAGGAGCGGGCGCGCGAGCTGGCCGTGCTGGAGAGCCTGGATACGGGCACCCCGATCCGGGAGACCCGCGACGTCCTGGTGCCCGCCGCGGCCGCCCACTTCTTCCACCACGCCGGCTGGGCGGACAAGCTGGCCTACGCCGGATACGGGCCGGACCCGCAGCCACTCGGGGTGGCGGGACAGGTGGTGGCGTGGCACTCGCCGTTGCTCGCGGCCGCGTGGAAGATCGCGCCCGCGCTCGCGTGCGGCAACACCGTCGTCCTCAAACCCGCCGAGACGACGCCGCTGGGCGCCCTGGTCCTCGGCGACATCTGCCAGCAGGCGGAGCTCCCGCCGGGCGTGGTGAACATCCTGCCCGGCGACGGAGCGGTCGGAGCCGCGCTGGTGGGACACGGCGGGCTCGACGCGGTGGCCTTCACCGGGTCCGGCGAGGTCGGCCGCCGGATCCAGCGGATCCTCGCCGGCACCGGCCGCAAGCTCACCCTGGAGCTCGGGGGCGGCGTCGCGACGATCGTGTTCGACGACGCACCCCTGGACCAGGCCGTCGAGGGCCTCGTGGCGGGCACGTTCGTGAACCGGACCCCGCTCGGCGCCGCGGGGTCGCGGCTGCTGGTCGCCGAGCCCGTCGCCGACGAGCTCGGCGAGCGGCTGCGCGCCCGCCTCGACACGCTGCGGGTGGGCGAACCGCTCGACAAGAACACCGACGTCGGCGCCGTCGTCTCCCGCTGCCAGCTCGACCGCATCACCGCGTTCGCCGCCACCGGCGACGACGAGGGCGCCCGCCGCTGGACCGCGCCCGCGACGCTGCCCCTGACCGGGTACTTCTTCCCCCCGACCGTGTTCACCGGGGTGAGCCAGGAGATGCGGATCGCGCGGGACGAGGTCGCCGGTCCGGTGCTGCCGGTGCTCACGTTCCGGACCCCGGACGAGGCGGTGGCGATGGCGAGCGACCGCACCTCGGGGCTGTCGGCCGCGGTGTGGACGGAGAAGGGATCCCGGGCGCTGTGGACGGCGCAGCGGCTGCGCGCCGGGGTGGTCTGGGCGAACACCGCCCACCGCGTCGACCCCACGGCGCCGGTCGGCGGGTACGGCGAGTCGGGGCTCGGCCGCGAAGGGGGCCGCGCGGGGCTGGAGGCGTACCTGCATGTCTGACGTCGATGGCGCGCCGGACGTGCACGACCTGGCGGGCAGCGGTGCGCCCGGCAGCCGGCTGCCGGTGACCAAGACCTACATGCTCTACATCGGCGGGGCGTTCCCGCGGTCGGAGTCGGGCCGCAGCTACCCGGTCACCGACTCGCGCGGGAACTTCCTGGCGAACGCCGCGCAGGGCTCCCGCCGCGACGCCCGTGACGCCGTGGCGGCCGCCCGCTCGGCCCTCGGCCCGTGGTCCGCAGCGAGCGCGTACTCCCGCGGCCAGGTGCTCTACCGGGTCGCCGAGGTCCTCGAGGGCCGCCGCGAGCAGTTCGCCGCCGCGGTCGCCGCGGCGGAGGGGCTGGCCCCCCGCCGCGCGACGACCCTCGTGGCCGCCGCCATCGACCGGTGGGTCTGGTACGCGGGGTGGACCGACAAGGTCGCGACCGTGCTCGGCTCTTCCAACCCGGTCGCGGGCCCCTGGCTCTGCGTCACGGTGCCGGAGCCTGCCGGCGTGGTGGCGGTGCTGGCGCCACAGTCGTCGAGCCTGCTGGGCCTGGCCGGTGTGCTCGCGCCGGTACTCGCCGCGGGCTGCACCGCGGTGGTGGTGGCGAGCCAGCACCGGCCGCTGCCCGCCGTCACCCTCGCGGAGGTACTCGCCACGTCCGACGTCCCCGCCGGTGTCGTCAACGTCCTCACCGGCCGCACCGCGGAGTTGGCACCCTGGCTCGCGGCGCACGCCGACGTCGCCGCCCTCGACCTCTGCGGCGCACCGGCCGCGATCCGCGCCGACCTGGAGCGCACCGCGGCAGGCACCGTGACGCGTGTGCTGCCGGCACCGGCCACCGAGCCGGACTGGACCCGCGCGCCCGACATCGCCCGGCTCCGCGCGTTCCTCGAGACCAAGACCGTCTGGCACCCCTCGGGCGGGTGACGCGGACCCGATCCCGCCCGACGCGGTGGTACGGCAGAGGTGTCCCTGCCACGCTCGTGCGGCCCTCCGCTATCCGACGATCGCTCCGGTACGGTGGTCGCTGTGCGAAGCCATGCTGGGACTGTCCGTCACCGACGGGCCGCTCGACTCGTGCTCGCATTGTGGGTGCTCGTCGCGTTCCTCGTCATGCACGTCGCGGAGTGTGCTGTGTCCACCACCGACGGCGAGGCGCACGCCACGGCGGCGCCCACCGTGGCCGCATCCGCCCTGGATGTCGCGGGACACGAGGATCCGACGGAGGGTCACCACGACTGCGGTCACCAGGACGGTCACGACCACGATGGCGTCGCCGACGACGTGCACGCCGCAGCACCCCGCACGTCCGATCCGGGCGCGACAGTCACCGCCCCGGCCTCGGCGCCGAGCCGCGCCGACTGGTCTCTCGCGTCGCTCTTGCTGTTCACAGGGCTGCGGCGTCGACGATGTCACCGTTCCACACCCGCATCGTCCTACGCGGGTCGCCAGTTGCTGATCCTGGTGAGCATCGACCGGGAGTAGCAGCACCGCAGCGTGTCCACGTCCCCGTCGGCGCCCCGTTTCCGGGCCTGCGCTCCGCCGAGGCGACGTACCGCTGCGCGTAGCCGCTCCCCGTAGGCACCCCAGGAAAGCAAAGGTTCATGGAAACGCTGCTCTCGCAGGTTCCGCACGCCCGTTCGACGCCCCTGTCCCCCGCTCGGCTGCTCACCACCGCGCCCGCACCCCGCTGCGACACCGTCGCCGCCGCGGTCGGCAACACTCCGGTGCTGTGGGTCGACCGCCCACTGAACCCTCCCGGTCGCGGCTTCTGGGCGAAGCTCGAGGGCCACAACCCCGGAGGCATGAAAGACCGTCCCGCCCTGCACATGATCGAGCGCGCCCACCAGCGCGGTGACCTGCGTCCCGGTGGGATGATCATCGAGTCGACGAGCGGCACCCTCGGCCTCGGCCTCGCGCTCGCCGGCATCGCCCACGACCACCCCGTGAAGCTGGTGACCGACCCCGGTCTCGAACCGATCCTGCACCGGTTGCTCACCGCCTACGGCGCCCACATCGACGTGGTGTCTGACCCTCATCCCACCGGAGGCTGGCAGGAGGCGCGACGACGCCGCGTCGCCGAACTGCTCGACGAGCACGAGGGCTCCTACTGCCCGGACCAGTACCACAATCCCGACAACGTGGCCGGCTACGAACCGCTGGCCCTGGAGCTCGTCGCCCAGCTCGGTCGAGTCGACATGCTCGTCTGCTCGGTGGGTACCGGCGGTCACTCGGCCGGCATCGCCCGGGTGCTCCGGACGTACTTCCCGCACCTGCGGTTGATCGGGGTGGACACCGTCGGGTCCACGATCTTCGGCCAGCCGGCCCGCTCCCGGTTGATGCGGGGCCTCGGTTCGAGCATCCACCCCCGCAACGTCGACCACGCCGCCTTCGACGAGGTGCACTGGGTCGCGCCGGACGAAGCCGTGCAGACCGCACGACGGCTCGCCGGCGCTCAGTACGCCACGGGCGGATGGAGCGTGGGTGCCGTCGGACTGGTAGCGAGCTGGCTTGCCCGTACCGAAGCGGCCGACACCCGTATCGCCGCGATCTTCCCGGACGGCCCACAACGCTACTTCGACACCGTGTTCAACGACGACTACTGCCAACGGCACGGACTCCTGACAGGGCAGCCACCGCCCGAACCCGACGAGATCGCGGATGTCGGCGAACGTGAGGTCACCCGGTGGACACGCTGCAGGCGGGTCGTTGCCCCCGCGGAGGCGGCTACATGACCGCGCTGAGCCAGTTCCGCTCCTTCTCGCGGCCGGTGCAGCTGCTCCTGCTCAACCAGCTGTCCATCAACATCGGCTTCTACATGCTGATCCCCTACCTCGCGGCCTACCTGGCGGGAGACCTCGGACTCGCCATCTGGGTGGTCGGTCTGGTGCTCGGGGTGCGCAACTTCTCGCAGCAAGGCATGTTCCTCATCGGTGGCACGCTCGCCGACCGCCTCGGGTACAAGCCTTTGATCGTCGCGGGATGCGCCCTGCGGACCGCGGGTTTCGGGCTCCTCGGAGTGGTCGACTCCGTGCCGGCGCTGA
>JALYQB010000063.1 GCA_030856045.1 Actinomycetota bacterium | reverse complement strand
GGGCCGCCGCGGTGCGGGTCCGGCCTCGGGGATCCCGTGCCACCGCTGGCCCTCAACTCCGACGAGCGCTGCGATGCGAGCGGCGACACCGGCCCGCTCGTCGGGAACGCGCGGTGGGTCCCGTACTCGATCGGCCACGGTGCCGCCGACCTGCTCGTGCCGGTGACCGCCGTGCAGCAGCAGGTCGGACGGTTCGACGCCCTCGGCCAGCGCTACGTCCTGCACGTCTACCCCGGCGAGGACCACGTCGCGTTCGCCGTCCAGGACCGCTTCGACGCCGTGGTCGCCGAGGTGGGCTCCCCGGCGCGGGTGCGCGACCCCGGGCGCATCAGCCACACCTGGTACCCGTCGCTCACGGACGACTCGCTCGGCCTCGGGGCCACCACCGTGTACTGGCTCGGTGGCCTCGCCGCGCGCGACACCGGGCCGGGGCGGCTCGCGTCCGTCGAGGCCGTCTCCGCCGCGCGGCCGGATCCCGCGGTGACCGAGCGACGCACCGGGCCCACGCTCGTGCCAGGGCCGCTGCCCGCGCTGCGCACCGCGCTGGAGTGGGTCCTCGGCGAGGCGCCCGAGCCGTCGCAGCGGTTGGAGCTGGTGCTGCACAACGTCGTGGCGGTGTCGGTGGACCTGGAGCGCGCCGGGCTGCGGTGCGGGCCGGTGAGCGTCACCAGCGACGGACCGGTGACGGTGACGCTCGGGATCCGCGCGGTCGACCTCCCGGCGGGCCGCTCGACGCTGCAGGCGGGCTGCTAGCGCGCCCGGTCACCCCGTCACCTCGCCCTGCCCGGGGTATGTGAGTTTCAAGCGCTGATGACGAATCACGCATCACAGCGCCGCGCTGATGCGTGATTCGTCATCACGCTCGACGCAACAACCATCCCGGCGGCGATGGCCCCCGCCCATAGGACACTGCCCGGCTGATGACAAGCGGATGCCGATTGCGTTGGTAGTAGAGCGGTCGTATACTTCTGGGGTGCCTCGAGGGAACCCGTCGCCGAAACTCGCCATCACCGTCGATCCGGACGTTCACCGTCAGGTCGTCGAGGCCGCCGCGGCCGAGGGCGTCAGTGTGTCCTCCTGGATGACCACCGCCGCCCGCCGAGCCCTCAAGATCCGCGACGGGCTCGCCGCGGTCGCCGAGTGGGAGGTTGAGAACGGTTCGCTCACCGCTGCCGAGCTGGCGGAGGCCCGACGCCGAGTGGGGGCTGTCGCCAATCGCCGATCGGCATGAGCGATGTCGTCTACGACGCCGGGGCACTGATCGCCGCTGAACGCAACGACCGTGCCTTCTGGGCCGACCACCGGGTACGACTCGAGCAAGGAACGATTCCCGTCGCTCCCGCCACCGTGGTCGCGCAGGTCAGCCGCTCACCCCGCCAGGCCCAACTTCGTCGCCTGCTGCGCGGGTGCGACGTGGCCTCCCTCGGCGAAGGCACCGCGCACCGCGTCGGCCGGATCCTCGCTCGAACCGGCACCGCAGACATCATCGACGGGGCTGTCGCCGCCGAAGCCATCGCCCGCTGCGCCGCGGTGGTAACGAGCGACCGAACCGACATCGCCCACCTTCTCCACTCGGCCGGTACTGATCTGCCCATCCTCGATATCGATATCTGACCAGGGACAAGGTGCTCAGCCGATGCCGCACCACACCGCGAACCCCGCCACGCTGTCGGTGCGGCACCGGTCCTCGCGGACGAGGACGCGAGGCTGGCCAGCGCTCGTTCGCAGTTGCCGTGCAGCAGCCGGGCCCATGCGGTGTCGATGTGGTGATGCCCGATCCGCTCGCGCGGGGGTGCCGGTGCGGAAGTGAGTCGGCGCTCTGTTCGGCGACGGTGGCGCTCCGGAAGTGCTCCGTGGGTGGCCTCCTTCGTCCTCGTCCTGCCGGAGCCACCGTTGCGGACGGGGTTGCAGGGTGGGTCAGGCGGTGCGGAAGGCCCCGGCAGCCTGTTGCCGTCCCTCGGCCGCGAGGTCCATGAACCCGTAGGTGCCCTGGTCGAGCAGCTCGCGACCGGCCCGGGTCAGTGCGGCGAACGCCACCCTGTTGAAGGCTCCGCCGACCGAGATACGGGCCACGCCTGCCTCCGCCAGTTCGGCCACCGGGGCCAGACCGGGGCGCACGAGCACGTTGACGGGCCGGTCGACGGAGGCGATCACCCGACGGATGTCGTCGACACTGGCCAGGCCGGGGGCGTAGAGCACGTCGGCACCGGCCTCTTGGTAGGCCTGCAGCCGCATGATCGTGTCGGCGAGGTCGGGATTGCCGCGGATGAAGTTCTCCGCCCGCGCGGTCAGCACCAGCCCAGGCTCGTCGTGCGCCGCTCGCGCGGCGGCGGCTACGCGTTCGACGGCCTCCCCGAGGTCGTAGATCGGTGCGTCCGCGCTGCCGGTGAAGTCCTCGATCGAGCATCCCGCCAATCCTGCGGCGGCGGCATCGGTGACAGTGGCGAACACCGCGTCGGCGTCGTCGGCGAAGCCGTTCTCCAGGTCGCCGGACACCGGGACCTCCACCGCCTCGACGATGAGCGCGGCGTGCGCGAGTGCCTCGCCCTTGGTGACCGCGCCGTCCAGCCGGCCGAGCGTCGCCGCGTGGCCGCCGCTGGTCGTTGCCAACGCCTGGAAGCCCACCGAGGCGAGCAGCCTGGCGGTGCCCGCGTCCCACGGGTTCGGCATGAGCAGCGGTCGACCGGGCACGTGGAGCGCACGGAACGTAGTCACCCGATCTGCTGAACTGATCACAGCATCGACCGTACCGAAATCTATCGTGGCAGGGACGGCAGCCGGAGGAGCCCGCGATGAGCGTCGAGCACAGCGTCGATATCAACGCCCCGGTGGAGCGGGTGTGGGAGGTCCTCAGCGACGTGGAGCGCTGGCCCGAGTGGAGCGAGTCGATGGACTCGGTCCGCCTCGACGCCGACACGCTGCAGCGCGGCGCGCGTGCCGTGGTGAAGCAGCCCCGGCTCCCGCAGACGAGCTGGCGGGTCACCGAACTGGAGTCCCTGCGCAGCTTCACGTGGGTTTCCAGCAGCGTTGGTGTCACCACCACCGCCGGGCACGAGCTCACCCCGACCCCGACCGGATGCCGCGCCCGGCTCAGCATCGAGCAACGCGGCCTGCTCGCGCCGCTCGTGCAGCTGTTCGCCGGTCGGCTCATCGGCCGGTATGTCGACATGGAGGCCCGCGGCCTCAAACAGCGCAGCGAGCGCGAGGACTCGACGTCACCGTGACACGTGTCTCCCCGGGTGGCGGGTGAGGACTTCGAGTTGGATGCGGGGAGCGTCGAACGTGCGGTCGCCGACATCGACCGCGCCGACTTCACCACCCATCAGGCGCGGTCGATCCTCCGGCGGCTCGGCTTCGGCGTCCATCGCCGTGGCCACCGGAGACCACCGCCACGGGAGGGCGAGGCCAGCACATGGCCGCATGGGGGCGCAGAAGCCGCGGCCCTGGAGCCGCACCTCGGGCGCTGGATCGCGCAGGCGGGGCATGAGGTGCTCTACGACGCGGACTCGCCCTATGACGTGGTGCGGTGGCTGCGCCAGAACGGCTTGCGCGCCAGGGTGTGGAAGATCCCTGCGACACCGGATGAGGCCGGCTCCATGCTGTCTCACCCGTGATCTTCCCCTTCGTCGAGTTGCCGGCCCCAGGCGGCTGGCCGCGGCCGGTGCTCGATGTTGTCGTCGGCCCTGAGAATTCATGGTGATCTTGTGGGGTCGCGTGTCGTGACAAGAAAAGTGCCCCTGAACTGGGACGATGAGAATGTCGAAGTCCTCATTGCAGCCCAGATCGGAGCACTTTTCAGGTGCAGCC
>JALYQB010000506.1 GCA_030856045.1 Actinomycetota bacterium | reverse complement strand
ATCCACCTTGCGCGAGGTGCTCCAGGCGGGTGCGCGGGCCCTCGACGTGGTCCCGCTTGCCGCGGACGTCAACATGGTGTCACTCGACCACAGCCAGGTCACCATCGACGTCGAGGACTTTCTCGCCGGCGCCGACGCGGCGCTCGACGCGCACCGTCTCGGGAAGGACGATGCCACGGCCCGGTTGCTGGCGGCCGAGGCCGCGCACACCGGCGACTTCCTGGAGGAGGATCTCTACCAGGATTGGGTGGCGCCGCTAGCCGACGAAGTGCGTGCCGCCTACATCGCGGTGCTGAGGGCGCTGGTGTCCCGGCTCGGAGACGATGGCGACGTCGATGGGGTGGTGCGATACACGCTCCGGTTGCTGGAGCAGGACAGCTATGACGAGCAGGCCCACCTCGATCTGGTGCGAACCCAACTCAACGCCGGCCACCACGGGGAGGCGCTGCGGCGCTATAGGATCTACGTCAGGCAGATGGCCGAGCTGGACGTCGAGCCACGCCCGTTCCCTGGCGGACGGTCCGCCCCCTATGACGCCACGTAATGTAGAAGATACGCTGTGTGATCGCTCGATCCTCTGACACTCGAGGCATAACACGCAAGGTCAGTGGGTATGCCCCTTGCTTACGGGTCGCTCCAGCGAGCGTCGGTGGCATGCACGTCACGGACACGTTCTCGATCGGATGCTTCCCTCCAAGGCGATCGAGAGGGGCGCGATGGCGCACGGAGCTGGGGATCTCGCTGGTGTACGCGCCGTGGCAGGCGTCGATCGTCCGCGGTTACATCTCTCCCTCGAGGCTGCGGTGGCACACCGCGTCTGCGTGGTGACCGGTGCAGCAGGCTGGGGTAAGACCATGGCCGTCGCGTCGTGGTCACGTAGCGCCCCGACCGTGTGGATGCGACCCGAGAGCCGCGATCGGGCCGGTGGCGGGTTCGCCCACAGGCTGACCGACTCGCTGCGAGATCGAGTCTCTGCGCCACCCGTGTGCCTGTCGGATCCGGTGACCGTCGAGGGCGCTGATGCGTATGTCGACGCTTGCTGCCGCTGGCTGTCGCAGACGCTGACCGACGATCTCGTCCTCGTGATCGACGACCTACAGAATTCGACGCCTGACCCCGTCGCGATGCGAATCCTCGCTGGCCTGTGTCGGGGCGGTCCGGATCGCCTTCATCTGCTCTTGCTGTCTCGCTGCGAGCCGCCGTTCTCACTGGAGCGGCTGCGCGGACGGGGATTAGTGGCGGAGATCGACGCGCGGGACCTCGCGTTCGATGTCGACGAGGTCGCGCAGCTGCTCCAGGCGGCGGTTGGTACCCACCCGGCCGGCCTCGCGGAACAGGTGTGGCTACACACTGGAGGCTGGCCCGCGGCGATCTCACTCGTCGTGGAGACCTTGCGTTACGTCAAGCCGGGTCGGTGGTCTTCTCTCCTGCCGCAGCTGATGCAGCCGCTCCGGTACCTGGTCGAGGAGGTTATCGAGCGGGAGCCCGGGCTGATCCGGCAGGTGCTGCACCGGATGGCCGTGTCGGGTGAGAAAGGTGCGGCCGCGGCGACTGTCACCGGAGACGGGGAGGACCCGTCATGTGTCGCCGATCTGGTCCGCCGAGGCCTCGTGCACGCTGTCCAGGGCCACGTCGACCGCTGGTCATTGGTTGCTCCTGTGCAGCACTACTTCGACCAGCAGTTGTCGCCGGCTTCTCGGGTGCTACTGCACCGCCGGGCAGCCCGCGACCATCTCGGTCGGGGGGCCATCGCGGAGGCGCTGTGGCATCTGCGGGCCTCCGGCGACCACTCCGCGTGCGCGTCGTTGCTGGTCGACCACGGTGACGAGCTGCTGAGCAGCGGCCGGTTCGATGTGGTGCTGGAAGCGGCCGAGCTGCCGACCGAGTATCTGGCTGACGAGCGGATCCAGCGTGTCGTCGGCCAGGCATGGCAGTCGCGCGGTCAGTGGGCCAGCGCGCGGGAGTGCTTCCGCCGCGCCGGGGACGCCCGCGGTGAGCTCGAGCCCGCGCTCGCCTGGCGGGTCGCGCTGGTCTTCTACGGACAGGCGCGGTTCGACGAGGTGCTCGCCGTGTGCGCCCGCGCGCGGCTGGCAGCGGAGTCCACGATGGACGAGGTCCGGGTGCTGTCGCTCGCGGCGAACGCATGCCGGATGGTCGGCGACTACGCCGGATGCCGGGGACGGGCCGACCGGGCGATGGCGGCCGCGGAGTGGTGCGGCCAGCCTGCGGCGCGAGCGTTGGGCTACGCCGCTCAGACCAAGCTCGCGTTCGCCGAGGGTGACCAGCGTCGTGCCGACGGCTACAGCCAGAGCGCCATCGAGGCTGCCGAGGCTGCGGGCGACCTGCTGCAGTCGCACTGGGCGCAGATCGTGCGGGCCTTCCAACTCGCCGACACGGGACAGTCCGAGGCAGCGCTGGCGCACATCGAAGGGGTGTTGCAGCTCGGCGAATCGTGCGCCGAACGTCACCTGTGGGCGCAGGCTCTCAATCTCCGGGGCACGGTGCTTACGCACCAAGGCTTGGTCGAGAGCGCGCTGGACGACCTCGCGGCCTCACGTGACCTCTATCAGCAGCTGGGCTCCGGCTTCCTGGCCTGGCCGCTGTGTGGCCTCGGTGACATCAACCGGGTGCGTGGCCAGCTGACCGACGCCCGGGCACTGTACGAGGAGGCGCTCGCCCTGGCCGAGCCGTGCCACGACGTCCTCGCGCTCGGCTCGGCGCTGACCGGCCTTGCCCGGGTACGTGCCGTCGACGACACCGCCGCTGCTCGGGAGCTCGCCGAACGAGCCTTGGCGCTGGGTGAGGGAGCCCGCGCTGTCCAGGCACGGCTCACGCGGGGCTGGATTACCTTGATGGAAGGGGATCATCAGACGGCTGCGGTCGACGCCGCGCTGGCAGCGGACACCGCCAGGGCACGGTGCGACAACCCAGGCCTAGCGGAGGCCCTCATGCTGGCTGTGCTGGCCGCCGCCCAGCCCTCCCAGCACCGCTGGATGCTTGCCGAGGCGATCCAGATCCTGCGGGAGGCCGGCCGTCCCGTCGAGGAGGCCCAGGTCAGGCTGGTGGACGCCCATCTCGGCCGCGGGATCGGCGCCGAGGTGGTCAGGGCCGAGCGGACCGTGCGTGACTACGGTGTGCACACGGGACCGGGAGCGGCAGCCGGGCCGTTCGCCGTGTTGACGCGCTTCGCTCCGTCGGTGTCGATCCACGCGCTGGGCACTTTCCAG
>JALYQB010000486.1 GCA_030856045.1 Actinomycetota bacterium | reverse complement strand
GGAGTGCTTCATCGGTCTATCCCTGATCATTGGGCGAGGATTGCGTGCGACGATCTACCTCCTGGTACTCTGGGTTATGGGCATCCTCGCCCCAGTTGTGCTGCTTTCCGAGCGGTTGTTCAGCGGGCCGAACCACGCCCCGACACTGGAAGGCCAGTACGTCCTCAAAGACATCATCCTCTTCACCGCCAGTCTGGTGATCGCTACCACGTTGTACCGCAGCACGAACGCCGCCGAACGTCAGTCCGCTCGCGACGAAGGTCGATGAGCACCGACCTGTGGCCCGCCCTGTCTTGCTGGGATGAGGCAATTGAAGCGATGTGCGACGTGGCCATCATCGACCAGGCACCGCGACGTCGGTGACGGTCGCTCCGGTGCGCAGCGCGTATCGGACGTTGACCCAGCGGGAGTGCAGCGCCCGCTCGGCGAGCGCGGGCCGGCCCGCCAGCGCCGCGATCGCGTGCGCGGCCACCTATAGGTCAGGCGGCCCCGGTGAGATCACCAGCCCCGCTCGCGCCACTCTGCGAGGTGGGCGCGCTCCGCGCCGATCGTGGAGTCATCCCCGTGCCCGGGGTAGAACCACGTGTCGTCGGGGAGCACGCCGAAGACCCGCGCCTCGAGGTCGTCCACCAGCGAGGTGAAGTCCTCCGGCGACCACGTCTTGCCGGGGCCGCCGGGGAAGAGGCTGTCCCCGGTGAACAGGTGCGGGTGGCCACCTTCGTCGCGATGCAGTAGCGCGATCGAACCGGGCGTGTGACCGCGCAGGTGGATGACCTCGAGCGGGCAGTCCCCGACGGTCACGGTGCCACCGTGCTCGACCAGGACGTCCGGTTGCACGGGCAGCCCCCCGGCGTCGGTGGGGTGTGCGACGGTCTGCGCACCGGTGGCGCCGACGAGCGTGCCCAACGCCTGCCAATGGTCGCCATGCCGGTGGGTGGTGACGATCGTCCGCAGGTCCGGGCGGTCGTCGCCGGCGCCCACCAGCTCCAGCAGGCGCTCGGCGTCGTTCGCCGCGTCGATGAGCAGCGCCTCGCCGCTCGACCGGCAGGTCAGCAGGTACGCGTTGTTGTCCATGGGGCCGACCGACAGCTTCGTGACGGTGAGCGCACCGAGCTCGCGACGCACCGCGGCGCCCCCGTTGTCGACGTGGCCGGTGTAATCCTGGGCGATGTCCACGGCGCCGACCGTATCGTGCGCCCCGGTGCTGCGCCGATGATCCCGGGCAGCCGTGACGGACGGCGCGGCACCGGTCCGCTCCGGTTCCTGTCGGTGGTCCCGCATAGCATGGGAAGGCCGTCCGTACAGCGGCAGTGACGAACCTGATCGCACCGGATCCGAAGGGATGCCCGTGGCCGACCGCCTCGTCGTCCGCGGCGCGCGCGAGCACAACCTGCGCAGCGTCGACCTCGACCTTCCCCGAAACAGCCTGATCGTGTTCACCGGGCTGTCCGGATCGGGGAAGTCGAGCCTCGCGTTCGACACCATCTTCGCCGAGGGCCAGCGGCGGTACGTGGAGTCGCTCTCGGCGTACGCGCGGCAGTTCCTCGGGCAGATGGACAAGCCGGACGTCGACTTCATCGAGGGCCTCTCGCCCGCGGTGTCCATCGACCAGAAGTCGACCAGCCGCAACCCGCGCTCGACGGTCGGCACGATCACCGAGGTCTACGACTACCTGCGGCTGCTGTTCGCCCGCGCCGGGGAGCCGCACTGCCCGACCTGCGGGGAGCGCATCTCGCGGCAGACGCCGCAGCAGATCGTCGACCAGGTCCTCGCCCTCGAGGAGGGCACCCGGTTCCAGGTCCTGGCCCCGGTCGTGCGGACCCGCAAGGGTGAGTTCGTCGACCTCTTCTCCGAGCTGCAGACGCAGGGTTACTCACGGGTGCTGGTCGACGGCACGGTGCACCCGCTCACCGACCCGCCGACCCTGAAGAAGCAGGAGAAGCACGACATCGCGGTGGTGGTCGACCGGTTGTCGGTGAAGGTCGGCGCGAAGCAGCGGCTCACCGACTCGGTGGAGACGGCGCTGCGGCTGGCCGACGGCCTGGTCGTGCTGGACTTCGTCGACCGCGACGAGCACGACCCGCACCGCGAGCGCCGCTTCTCGGAACGGATGGCCTGCCCCAACGGCCACCCCATCGGCGTCGACGACCTGGAGCCGCGGTCGTTCTCGTTCAACTCGCCCTACGGCGCATGCCCGGTGTGCACCGGGCTCGGCACCCGCAAGGAGGTCGACCCCGAGCTCGTCGTGCCCGACGAGCAGCTCTCCCTCGCCGACGGCGCGATCGCCCCGTGGGCCACCGGACAGACCGCCGACTACTTCCTCCGCCTGCTCGAGGGCCTCGCCGACGGCGTGGGCTTCCGGATGGACGTCCCGTGGCGGCGGCTCCCGGTGGCGGCGCAGAAGGCGGTCCTGCACGGCAGCGACGAGCAGGTGCACGTGCGTTACCGCAACCGGTTCGGCAGACAACGGTCGTACTACGCGGCGTTCGAGGGCGTCATCCCGTTCCTCGAGCGGCGGCTGGACCAGACTGACTCCGAGTACATGCGGGAGCGCTACGAGGGCTACACGCGGGAGGTCCCGTGCCCCGCGTGCGGCGGCACCCGCCTCAAGCCGGAGATCCTCGCGGTCACACTGCCCCACCGCACCGCGGGCTCACGGTCGATCGCCGACGTCTGCGCGTTGTCGGTGCGGGAGGCTTCGGACTTCCTCGACGGCATGGAGCTCGACGCCCGGCAGACGTTGATCGCCGGGGCGGTGCTCAAGGAGATCCAGGCGCGGCTGCGGTTCCTGCTCGACGTGGGCCTCGACTACCTGTCGCTCGACCGGGGATCCGGAACATTGTCCGGCGGCGAGGCGCAGCGCATCCGGCTCGCCACCCAGATCGGCTCCGGCCTGGTCGGCGTGCTGTACGTGCTGGACGAGCCGTCGATCGGCCTGCACCAGCGGGACAACCACCGGCTGCTCGCGACGCTCACGCGGCTGCGCGACCTCGGCAACACGCTCATCGTCGTGGAACACGACGAGGACACCATCCGCGCGAGCGACTGGGTGGTCGACATCGGCCCCGGCGCGGGTGAGCACGGCGGTCATGTCGTGCACAGCGGCCCATACCAGGAACTCGAGACCCACGAGACCTCGCTGACCGGTGCGTATCTCTCGGGGCGGCGCTCGATCCCGGTGCCCGCGGCGCGCCGCAAGGTCGACCGCGCCCGCAAGCTCACGGTCATCGGCGCCCGCGAACACAATCTCCGCGGCATCGACGTGGTGTTCCCACTCGGGTGTCTCGTCGCCGTGACCGGGGTGTCCGGGTCGGGCAAGTCCACGCTGGTCAACGACATCCTCGCGACCGTCCTCGCGAACCGGCTCAACGGCGCGCGGCAGGTGCCGGGCCGGCACACCCGGATCACCGGTCTCGACCACCTCGACAAGATCGTGCGGGTGGACCAGTCGGCGATCGGGCGCACCCCGCGGTCCAACCCGGCCACCTACACCGGGGTGTTCGACCGCATCCGCAAGCTCTTCACCGCCACGACAGAGGCGAAGGTCCGTGGCTACCAGCCGGGACGCTTCTCCTTCAACGTCAAGGGCGGGCGCTGCGAGGCCTGCGCAGGCGACGGCACGATCAAGATCGAGATGAACTTCCTGCCGGACGTCTACGTGCCCTGCGAGGTCTGCCGTGGCGCCCGGTACAACCGTGAGACGCTCGAGGTCCACTACAAGGGCAAGACCATCGCCGAGGTCCTCGACATGCCGATCGAGGAGGCGGCCGAGTTCTTCGAGCCGATCACCGCGATCCACCGCCACCTGAAGACCCTGGTGGACGTCGGCCTCGGGTACGTGCGGCTCGGTCAGCCCGCGACGACCCTGTCCGGCGGTGAGGCGCAGCGCGTCAAGCTCGGGGCGGAGCTGCAGAAGCGCTCCACCGGCCGGACTGTCTATGTTCTCGACGAGCCGACGACGGGACTGCACTTCGAGGACATCAGCAAGCTGCTCACGGTGATCAACGGACTGGTGGACAAGGGCAACACGGTCATCGTGATCGAGCACAACCTCGACGTGATCAAGACGTCGGACTGGGTGGTCGACATGGGCCCCGAGGGCGGTTCGGGCGGTGGGACGGTCGTCGCCGAGGGCACTCCGGCGCAGGTCGCCGCCGTCGAGTCGAGCTACACGGGCCAGTTCCTGCGGCCCCTCGTCGGCACCGCGACCCCCGTGCGGCCGAGTGCCCGGCGGGCACGAGGCGTTCCCGTACCGAGGTGACCCGGCTCGTCGCCTGCGCCCTCGTCGCGGCTGCTATCCTGTGACTGCGACCAGCCTCCCGCTCCGGCGGGGAGCCGCCAAGTGGAGCCCCGCTCCCACCCGAACCGCCGCTGGTGGCCGGGTCCGGTCCCGGGAGTCGTCCAGAAATGCTCGGACGGCGTTCGGCGTTGTGCCGTACGCGGCACCAGACCGGTCGGACGTGGGCCCCGTGCGCCAGGATGGCGTCCGGGGTCGTTCTCGTTCCGAGGGCCTGCAGTGTCCATGCCGGGCTGGGCCGCAGTACTGCATCACGACCCGAGGAGGCCCCATCAGCGCCGAGACGCGCATCAACGACCGCATCCGAGTTCCCGAGGTCCGGCTGGTCGGGCCGAACGGTGAGCAGGTCGGCATCGTCCGTATCGAGGACGCTCTGCGGCTGGCCCAGGAGGCGGACCTCGACCTCGTCGAGGTGGCGGCACAGGCTCGTCCACCGGTCTGCAAGCTCATGGACTTCGGCAAGTTCAAGTACGAGAGCGCGCAGAAGGCCCGCGAGTCCCGTCGCAACCAGCAGTTGACGGTCATCAAGGAGCAGAAGCTCCGCCCCAAGATCGATGTGCACGACTACGAGACGAAGAAGAAGAACGTCGTGCGGTTCCTCGACGCGGGGCACAAGGTCAAGGTCACGATCATGTTCCGCGGCCGCGAGCAGTCCCGTCCGGAGCTGGGCTTCCGGCTCCTGCAGCGGCTCTCGCAGGACGTGGAGGAGCTCGGCTTCGTGGAGACCTCTGCCAAGCAGGACGGCCGGAACATGACGATGGTGCTCGCGCCGCACCGCACGACCAAGGCCAAGATCGTCAAGGACGAGCGCCCGGCAGAGACCGCCGGCTGACACCGGTGCACCCGCGGGGTGCACCCGGCCCGCTCCTCCCGCGCGGGCCGGCGAGCACGACGAGCGCTGCCCGGACCCGGGTGGCGGGACGAAGGACGGACATGCCGAAGAACAAGCCCCACAGTGGCACCGCGAAGCGCATCAAGGTCACCGGCGGCGGCAAGCTGATGCGCGAGAAGGCGGGTAAGCGCCACCTGCTGGAGAAGAAGCCCTCGAAGGTGACGCGGCGGATGGCCGGCGTCACCGAGGTCGCGCCGCAGGACGCCAAGCGGATCAAGAAGCTGCTCGGTCGCTGACCCACCGCCCTCTCCCGTCGGACGACATCGGCGGGGCCGAACCCGGGCGGTGACCCCGCCCCCGAGATTGATGAGGACGAACCAGTGGCACGCGTCAAGCGGGCGGTCAACGCCCAGAAGAAGCGCCGCACCACCCTCGATGCCGCCAGCGGCTACCGCGGCCAGCGCTCCCGCCTGTACCGCAAGGCGAAGGAGCAGCTCCTCCATTCGATGCAGTACGCCTATCGCGACCGCCGGGCGCGCAAGGGCGACTTCCGACAGCTGTGGATCACCCGCATCAACGCGGGCGCGCGGCAGAACGGGATGACCTACAACCGGTTCATCCAGGGCCTGCGCCTGGCGGGCGTCGAGGTGGACCGCAAGAACCTCGCTGAGCTGGCCGTCTCCGACCCGGGTGCCTTCGCGGCGCTCGTCGAGGTGGCCAGGGCCAGCCTGCCCGCGTCCCGGGGCGCGAACGCGGAGGGCGACGCCGCCTGAGTTCCACGCACCCGCAGCCGCGACCCGGGGACGGTCCGTACACCGAACGGACGCCCCGGGTCGTTGCCGCTCGTGCGCTGGTGCGCCGCGCGGGGCGGGTGCGCGCCGGGCGCTTCCTCGCCGAGGGCGCCCAGGCCGTTCGCGAAGCCGTGGCCCACGGCGACCCCATGGAACTGTTCGCGACACCGCGCGC
>JALYQB010000484.1 GCA_030856045.1 Actinomycetota bacterium | reverse complement strand
CAACAGGGCAACCAGGTCGGCGATGTCCTCAGGGCGGCCGATGCGGCCGAGTGCGGTCATGGCGGCTGCACCCTCGAGCGCCTCGGGTGGGGCGCCGGCCCGCAGCAGGTCGGTGTCGGTCGGCCCGAGAGAGAGGGTGTTGACGGTGATGCCGCGGGAGCCGAACTCGCGGGAGGCGACCCGGGTGAGTTGCTCAACGGCAGCCTTGCTGGCGACGTAGAGGGCTTCTCCGGGGCTGGGCCACGCGGTGCCGATCGTGGACAGGGTGAGGATGCGACCGCCGTCGAGCATCCGGCGGCCGGCGTGCTGGAGGGTGAAGAACGTGCCCTTGGCGTTGATGGCCATGACCCGATCCCACTCGTCGCTGGTGATGTGCGCGATCGGGCTGGTGGCCGCGACGCCGGCATTCGCGACCAGGACGTTCAGCCCGACACCGACCTCAGCGAACGCCTGATCAGCTGCGCTGAACACCCTGTCCAGCTGGTCGAGCTCTCGCAGGTCGAGCTGCAGCGCCCGCGCCCAGCCACCCACATCGGTGATCTCGGTGACGAGGCCCTCGGCGGCGCGGCGTTCGGTGGCGTAGGTGAACACGACGGCCGCGCCGTCGGCGGCCAGCCGTGTGACGATCGCGCGACCGATCCCACGGGAGCCACCCGTGACCAGGGCACCGTGTCCGGCCAGCGGCTGCAAAGCAGCAGAGCGGGGGGAAGTCGACGTCGTCATGAATCGCAGCGTGGCAAGGATTGCGGAACGCATCGCTCCGCAATGTCGGGCAGTCTTGATGTCGTGGTCGATACCGCTGCGCGGCTGCTGCGGCTGCTCTCGTTGCTGCAGACCCATCAGCACTGGTCAGGAGCAGCCCTTGCCGGCCGTCTCGAGGTCAGCACCCGCACCGTGCGTGCCGACATCGAGCGGTTGCGTTCGCTGGGCTACCACGTCGATGCCACCCCGGGAGTGGGCGGCGGCTACCGGCTGCGGACCGGCGCCGCAGTGCCGCCCCTGCTGCTCGACGACGACGAGGCGCTGGCCGTCGCGGTCGGGCTGCGCATCGCCGCGACCGTCGGGGTCAGCGGGGTGGGCGAGCATGCCGTACGCGCAGGCGCCAAGCTCGAGCAACTACTGCCGGTACGGCTGCGCCACCGGTTGACCACGATGAGCGCGGTCGTCGAGGCCGTGCCCAGCCGGCGAGACCCGGTAGCACCCGACGTCCTCGCGGCGGTGGCCACCGCGTGCCTGGCCGGCGAGCAGCTGCGCTTGGACTACGTCGACCGCCACCGCGGCACCAGCCGTCGCCGGGTCGAGCCCTACCGCCTGGTCCACGTCAACGGGCGCTGGTACCTCGTTGCCTACGACCTCGATCGCGACGACTGGCGCAGCTTCCGCGTCGATCGCATCAGCCCCCACTCACCGACCGGCCCCCGCTTCGCACCCCGCGAGCTGCCCGGACCAGACCTGGCGGCCTTCGTCACCCGTGGCCGGATGGCCGCGCTGTGGAACTACCGCGCCCAGGTCACCGTGGCCGCTCCAGCCGAGACCGTTGCGGCCCGCATCCCCACCGGCTCCTGGACCGTCGAGCCGCTCGACGACCACACCAGCCTGCTCGACGCCGGAGCCCACAGTCCCGAACTCCTCGCCGTGTACCTCGGTGCCCTCGGCCTCGACTTCCACGTCGACTCCGGACAGGTCCCCGAACTCGCCGCGGCGACCGAAACCCTCGCCACCCGCTACACCGCCGCCGCGGCAGGCACCCCAACGCGTTCCCGGCCAGCTCAACCGCCTATCGGCAGTCGCTAGCGAGCTGGCGTCCCGTAGCGTCTCGGCGTGCGCCGCTGGGGCGCCGCCGATCGCGCGGGCCATGTCGTCGGACGACCATGGCAGGTCGGTGTCGACGAACTGGTCGAGCACCTCGCGGTCGCAGATCAGCGACGTGCCGAGGTTCGCCGCGACGACGTTGGCGACCACTAGCCTGCGTCAAGTGAAGGCTTTCATCCTCTCGGGCGGTGGAAACCTCGGCAGCATCCAGGTTGGCATGCTGAGAGCTCTGCTCGAAGCGGGGATCGTCCCGGACGTGCTCGTGGGCGCCTCCGTGGGGTCCGTTAACGCGGCCTTCCTGGCTGCTGATCCCTGCCTCGACCAGGTCATGGCCCTGGAAGAGGTGTGGACGGACCTGCGCTCCCGGGACATCTTCTCCTGGAACCCGCTGGGCATCGGCGGTGCGCTGTTGCGTCGGGGCGCGGTGTTCCCCCCGGAGCGATGGCGCCGCTTCCTCGAGCGGCGGATCCCGTACGAGCGGATCGAGGAGGCCGCCGTTCCGCTGCGGATCGCGGCCACCGACTTCGACGACGGCGCATCGGTCATCCTCGACTCGGGGTCGGTGGTGGATGCCGTCATGGCCAGCACGTCACTTCCGGTCGTCTTTCCACCGCACCGGATCGGAGAGCACTGTTACCTCGACGGCGTCCTCTCGGATCAGGTGCCGCTCAAGCCGGCGGTCGAAGCGGGCGTGGACACGGTCTATGTCTTGGCGATCAGTTCGCTCGGCCCGCCGCCCGACCTCCGCTCAGCCGGGGGGATCCTGCGTCACTCGCTGACGATCCTGCTGTTCCCCAGGATCCGGCTGGACGCGCTCGGCATGCCCGTCGAGCAGTACGGTATGAAGATCATCAAGATTCCCTCGGGGGGTGCCGAGGTGGCCTTGTGGGACATGTCCCACCACGGCGACCTCATCGAGCAGGGGTATCAGGAAACGGTGACGTTTCTCGCCGACCAGGACTCCAACGGTGACGTCGACCGGGAGGGTCCCCAGGACGACGCCATGTCGGGACTGAGCGTGCAGGCCGAGCAGACGAAGGAGGTCACCAGCGAGACCCGGAAGGCAGCGGAACCCGGGACACCGAGCTAAGGAGATCATCATGCACGTCATCCGCACCAGGCCCGACACTGCACACGGTCCTGTAGAGCGGTTCACCGGCACCGTCTGGGTCGATCAGATCGCTGTCGCCACCGCGCCGTCACGCTTGCGGTCCAACAGCGTGCACTTCGCACCAGGTGCCCGCACGGCGTGGCACCGACATCCCTACGGCCAGATCCTGCACATCACCGAAGGCATCGGACGCGTGCAGGAACGTGGCGAACCCGTCCTGGTGGTGCGCGCCGGTGACACCGTCGTCACCCAGCCGGGCGAGTGGCACTGGCACGGTGCCGCCCCGGGCAACTTCATGACCCACATCGGCATGCACGAAGCCGACACCGACGGGACCGACGCCACCTGGGGCGATCACGTCCCCGACGACGAGTACCTCCTGCCGACCGACGGCTGAGCACCGCCACGCTTTCGTCCCCGGGTCAGCAGACGGCGCCCTGGGCCGCGGAGCCGACGAGACGGGCGTACTTGCGCAGCACCCCGGTGTTCAGCGCGGGCTCGCGCGGGGACCACTCGGCGCGGCGGCGGGCGAGTTCGTCGGGGTCCACGAGCAGGTCCAGGGTCCGCGCCGCGAGGTCCAGCACGATCGGGTCACCGTCGCGCACCAGTGCGATCGGCCCGCCGTGCGCGGCCTCGGGGGCGACGTGCCCGATGCACAGCCCGGTCGTGCCGCCGGAGAACCGCCCGTCGGTGAGCAGCAGCACGTCCTTGCCGAGCCCCGCGCCCTTGATGGCCCCGGTGACGGCGAGCATCTCCCGCATCCCCGGGCCGCCGCGCGGCCCCTCGTAGCGGATCACGAGCACGTCGCCCGGCTGCAGCGCGTCCGACGCGACGGCGGTCATCGCGCCCTGCTCCCCGTCGAACACCCGGGCGCGCCCGGAGAACCGCGCCGTGTCGAACCCCGCGCTCTTCACCACCGCACCCTCGGGGGCGAGGGAGCCGCGCAGGATCGTCAGCCCTCCGGTCGGGTGGATCGGGTCGGAGAGGCGGTGCAGCACCTCGCCGTCCAGCTCCGGCGGCGCGAGCTCCGCCAGGTTCTCGGCCAGCGAGCGGCCCGTGACGGTCAGCGCGTCGCCGTGCAGCAGTCCCGCGTCGAGCAGCGCCCTCATGACGACGGGCACGCCGCCGACGCGGTCCACCGCGCTCATCACGTGCGCGCCGAACGGCTTCACGTCGGCCAGGTGCGGGACGCGGTCGCCGATGCGGTTGAAGTCGTCGAGCTCCAGCGGCACCTGCGCCTCATTGGCGATCGCGAGCAGGTGCAGCACCGCGTTCGTCGACCCGCCCAGCGCCATGACCACCGCGATCGCGTTCTCGAACGCCTCGAGGGTGAGCACCGACCGCGCGGTGTGGCCGCGGGACAGCATCCCGATCACGGCCTCGCCGCTGGCCTCGGCGAACC
>JALYQB010000057.1 GCA_030856045.1 Actinomycetota bacterium | reverse complement strand
AGCTCCACCTGAAAAGTGCTCCTCGGTCCGGGTGTCCTGCGTCCTTGACACACGCATTCTCCCAGTTCAGGGGCACTTTTCGCTGTCACGACACGCGAAGCTCAAGATCGCCGTGAATACTGGAGGTAAGTGGGGAGAACGAAACGGGAAACGACGTGCAACGTTTCGGTCTCAGAATTGGATCAGTCGCTCGCCGCGGAGAGTCAACCCTCTGCGACTCCGAGACCAATCGAGGCCGTGGCATGGCCCCGAGGGCCCCCAGGGGGCGCTACGGCCTGCGGCCGATGTAGAAGGTGCCCGGTCCGGCACAGCCACTGGCAACCGTCTGCAGACCGCGGCGGCTGAAGCCGGACCGGAGCACTCCCGGCGGGCTGAAGAACGGGGTGCGGGCGCCATGGGACGAAGCATGGACGACGCAGCCCCCGGGAGCGAGGAGGACGACTACCCGGTCGAAGAACGGTGGCATGTTAAGCATCGTGATGAGGTCGAAGCCTTCGTCGTGTTCGAAGTCCGCAGCGTCGGCCACGAGGAACGTCGGCCGGCCCGGCGACTCGGACGTGTAGGAGCGCGCCCGCGCGATCATCTCCGCCGAGACGTCAATCCCGACGATCTCGGCGTCCGCGAAGCGCGCCGCCATCTCGATCGCCGCGGCGCCCGTCCCGGTGCCGATGTCGAGGATGCGGCCCGGAGTGATAGGCAGATGGTCGAGCGCGGTCGACAACGGCGCCAGGTATTCTGCGGGGTCCGACCCCGCCCGCTCGTCCCAGTTGGTTGCCTGGGCATCGAAGAAGCGGCGGACCGGGACCCGGAGGAACTGCCACGTCGCAGGAAAGCGGGCGACCGCTGAGGTGACCGCCCGGCCGAGGACACGGAGGAGAGGGCCCGGGCGGGCTTGGCCAGACATAGCGCCCGAGAATAGCACCACGCCGCCGACCCCGGCCATGCCTCGGCGCCACACCGTGCAACTCGACGAGCTGCGCACCCAGCTCAGCCAGCACCGCGACGCTGGGCCCGGCATCGCCCGCTCCTCCCCCATGCGGGAACAGCGCACCGGCCGCACACAGCGGGGTCGCCGTCACTGCGGCGGTCGCCCGCTTCACCGACCCGTCGGAGTAGTCTCGGAAGGAGCTATGTGATGGCGATCATGACATCCACCACCCAGTGCAGACCCCGCCCGCATCACCGAACAGGTGGCAGCGCACCGACGCACGCTGGCGACGCACTCGTCGACGCTTTCCTCGCCGATCTCGTGCCCGCTTATTGCCCGAGCGGTCGCCGTCCGTCACCGCGAAGCTGCCTGGCCAGACCCATCCTGCGGGGCCGGCCCGGCAGCTCACGCGCAGCGCGAAGTGTCGGTGCTCCGAGCGGGTTGAGACGGACACCGCGTGGCTTCAGGTTCGAGCCTGCACACTCACCACCCGTACAGCGCCGATGACGCCGCGCGGGTGGCGACCGCTCCGACCGAAGGACTGCCAGTGACCGACACGACGAGTAGGCCTCCGCCGAGCGGCACGGCCGACGACGCCCCGACGCATCAGATCCGCCGCATCGCGCAGCACCCCTCGCTGATCTCGGACCGGCTGGGCCGCTGCGCTCTCGCTGTCGTGGGTGTCGTTGTGGTGCTGTCGGTGGTCCGCGCGTTCCTCCCGATGCCCTGGCTCGGCGACATCTGGCGCCCGGCCGACACCGCCACCATCGCCCACAACTTCTTCGTGGGCGGATGAACCTGTTCTACCCGCAGATCAACTGGGGCGGGGCCGGCCCCGGCTACGTCGAGGCCGAGCTGCAGATCCTGCCCTGGATCTCCGCCGCGCTGTTCCCCGTGTTCGGGGAGCACGCGTGGGGTCGGGCGCCTGGTATCGCTCGCGTTCACCCTCGGCGGCCTCGCCGTGTTCTGGGCGCTGGCCAAGCGGCTGCTCCCGGCGCGCACGGCACGTTGGGCGCTCATCGCCTACGTCGTCTCGCCCGCGGTGATGACCTGGGGCAACGCGTTCATGCCCGACGTCACCGTGCTGTTCTTCTACCTGCTCACGCTGCTGTTCTTCGAGCGCTGGCTGGTGCAGGACCGGCTGATCTGGCTGGTAGCCGCGGCGGCGGCCGCGTCGATAGCCGCGCTGGCCAAGCCCACGTCGCTGCACGTGTTCCTGATCCTGCTGATCTGGCTGGCGATCTCGGCCCGCGACCGGTTCAGGCGGCCCTCGCTCTACATCGCGACCGTGGCCTCGCTGATCCTGTCTGCGCTATGGCTGTGGCACTCGCACGAGCTCTACGTGCATTACGGCAACACATTCGGCGTCATCTCCGGCGGGGACAGCAAGTTCGGCACGATCGCGATCTGGACCTCCTCGCTGTTCTGGACCGGCAACATCATCATCGAGAGCACGCTGATCTACGGGATCATCGGCGTGCCGATCGCGCTGCTCGGGGCCTGGCATGCCTGGAAGGCGCGCGGCCCGGTCATCCTGGCCGCCGGGTTCCCGGCGCTGGTGGTCTTCTACGTCGCGGTGGGCCGCTACAGCTTCAAGCTGGGCCCGCAGCACCACATCTTCTCGCTGCCCTTCGCCGCCATCCTCGTCGGCATCGGTATCCAGGCGATAGCGGGATGGCTACACGGTCGGGTACCGGTCAATGGCCCGCGTGGGCTGGCCCGAGGTGTGTCTGAGTAAATGAAGCAGGTCGGCGATGAAATACCCCACCTGGGCCGGGTGTTGATCATCGTTGGTCCTCGGTTGTGGTTCGATGGTAGGTGATGCGGGCTTCGCGGGCGTGGGCGAGTCCGTGGCGGCGGGCGGCGCGGATGCCGTCGCCGCGGCCGGTGTACTCGTCGTCGGGGGTGAGGTAGCCGATCCCGGCGTGCAGGCGCACGGTGTTGTAGTCGTGGCGGACGCGGTCGAGCTCGGCGGTGAGCCGGCCGGGGTCGGTGATTTTCTCGAGGTGGGGCCAGTCGGTCTTGAGGTGTCCGAACAGGCTCTCGATCCAGGCATGGTCGTTGGAGTGTGTGGGCGGGCGAACTGTTGGGCGATGGCCACCCCGGCCAGGAACTCCCGCGTGCTGTGAGAGCGCATCTGCGGACCGTTGTCGGAGATGGCCGACAGCAGCGGCACCTGCCCGTCGGCGGTCAGGGACACCACCCGGTCGCGGTCGCCGTCGGCGAGGGCGGCGCGCAGCGCGGCGGTGGCCCGGGCGTCGGCGGCGGCGAGGAGGTCCTCGCCGGCCAGGGCGTCGGTGAACGCGACCTCGACCTGGACCGAGCTCTCCTCGGCGCAGACCAGGGTGGTGATCCACTGACGGGAGACCACGTCGAGGATCGCGATCGCCGCGCGCCGCGCTCGGGTGAAGTGGGTGAAATCGTAGGCCCACACGCGGTCGGGTTTCCACTCCAGCCAGTCCGGCCACGGGGTGCGCGGGGTCGGCTCGCGGGCCGGTTGAGCAGGCACGACGAGGCCTTCGGCGGTCAGCACCCGGTGCACCGTGGACTCGCTGACGTGCACCGGATCGAGCCGGGAACCGCGGTGGGCCGGCTTGCGATGACTGCGGTCGATCTCGGCCCAGGCATCGAACACCTCCACGGTCGCCGCGCGTTCCCAGCCCAGCAGCCCCGTGCAGCGGCGCCCCGCCCGGCGGGCGGTCATCCAGGGCC
>JALYQB010000478.1 GCA_030856045.1 Actinomycetota bacterium | reverse complement strand
GAGGAGCAGGTCATGAAGCTTCTGCCGGAGGTCAGTGGGCAGGCCATTGCCAAGGTGAGAAGGTGCAGGTGGATCCTCCTCGACGACTTCGGCACCGTCCTGCTCCACGATGCCGACGGCCGGGTGCTCCGCTGCGCCGTGGAAGATCGGGTTCGGCGAATCGGTGTCGCTCATGAGTTCACGCTAGATCAAGCCGATCGTGGCCAGCCACCTCAACGGCCAGATCCTGGCCATCGTTGGCATGGCTGATGAAAACCCTCGCCACCACACCCCCTCACGCCACACCAACAGGTGATGCACACGCTACCCACCCCCGCGACCAGTCCTCACCGAAAGCGACCAGAAAGCTCACTGAGCGCACACTCTCCGGGCGTCCCAACGCGGCACTCCTGCTCGCCGGGTCAACGTCCTCGAACCGGAAACCCTCACGCTGCTCACGGTCCACAATGGATGGTCTGTCCCCGAGGCTGTCCCTGAAACTCTGTCAGCGGCAGGCACCACGTCCAGCGTAGACAAGGGTGTGGTCAGCCTGACCAGCGGCAACCAGCCAGACCGACCCGTGCCCGCGTTCTTGTAAGCGGAAGGTTCGGGGTTCGAGTCCCCGCGTCGGCTCCACCGTGACCAGGCCTCATGTCTGATCGGCCTCCCCGTCAGTGCGGCCGTGAGTACCCGTGAGGACCGCCGGGCTCCGGCCAAGGATCGGAGGCACGCGGCGGGCACGGACCCACACCTTCCTCGTCGCGGTGGGGGTCAACGGTGGCGCTGATGGCCATTGCGTAGCGACTCCGGAGGCACCGTCGAGGCTGTCGGTGCGACGTGGACGATGACCGGCCGAGGGGGCCGACCCGTACCCTTCGCCCGTGACCGTGCCAGACTTCCAGACGATCATGCGGCCGACTCTGGTTGCGCTTGAGGATGGCCAGCCGCGGTCTCTACAAGCCCTCCGCACGGCGGTCGCCGAGTCACTCAGCGTGTCCGAAGAGGATCAGGCAGAGCTGCTGGCGAGCGGGAAGCAGACGCGATACTCGAATCGCGTTGCCTGGGCCTTGACGCACATGGCCAAGGCCGGTCTTGTTGAACGCCCCGCGCGGGGTCAGTACGCCATCTCTCTGCGCGGAAAGCAAGTGTTGATTGAGAATTCTGACCGCGTGGACATGAACATCCTGTTCGCCTTTCCGGAGTATCAGGAGTTCCGCACTCCGAAAGCTGCGGCTGCGCCGGAGGTGACCGGAGAAATAGCTGCGGCAGCGCCGGCAACAGTCGATGTTTCGCCCAGTGAGGCCATGGAGAGCCTGGTTCAGGGCGCAGATGCCGCCGTTGCAGGCGAGCTGCTTGAGCGGATACTCGCTCAACCGCCGGCATTCCTAGAGCGCCTGGCGCTGCGACTGCTCGCTGCGATGGGATACGGTGGCCGGGAGTCGCTTACTACCGAGCATACGGGCAAGTCGGGGGACGCCGGCTTGGACGGGCTCGTGCGGCAGGATGCGCTCGGCTTAGAGCTAATTGGAATTCAGGCGAAGCGCTATGACAAGGATGCGTGCGTCAATCGGCCCGAGATCCAGGCATTTGTCGGTGCACTTCAAGGGGCACAAGCAAGTAGGGGTGTCTTTGTCACGACGGGCCGGTTCAGTGCGGGCGCCCGGCAGTTCGCAGAAGCCGTGCCCATGCGACTTGTCCTACTCGACGGGAACGAACTAACGCGAGCGATGGTGCGCTATAATGTCGGCGTCTCGGCTCGCGAAACGTTCGAGCTGAAGCAGATCGACGAAGACTTTTTCGACGAGTAGAGCCCTGGCTCACGACTGATGTGGTGTGCTGTGGGGCCTGTCCTGACGCGTAACCGCGTGACCGACGATCATGCCGAGTAGACCCGGCTTCTGCGGCTGCCACTGCTGCAGAGCCAGTGTCAGGTCGTCCGGGACGTCTCCCCGACGGACACCTGCAGGCGGTCCCCAACGGTGGGTGGCCTACTGGTCCCGGCGCGGTGAGAGCTCGGCCATCCGGCCCCACCCGTCCTGCGGCAGCTCGACGTTGACGATCTCCGGAGTCTCCGCGATCACGTCGGGCATCCACGTCATCGCGGTCTTGAAGTGCTCGGAGTTGACGTGCATCTCGCCCGCCTGGCCGGACTCAAACGCCTCGACCAGGACGAACTGATGGGGGTTGTCGACGCTTCGGGACCACTCGAAGAAGAGGTTGCCTGCCTCCTGCCGGGTGGCCTGGGTGAACTCGTCGACGAGCGAGAGCCACTCGTTGCTCCGGTCGGCGCGGATCGTGAACTTGACGACGATGAAGATCATCGATGCGTTCCTTCGGCTTCGGGGGCCTGCCGGGTGCAGGCGCGATCGAGGTTCTCATGATTCTCAGGAGGAACGGGTGGCGAGCAGGATGGCCGTCTCCAGCTCCTCGGCGGCGTCATCGAGGTCCAGGTCCGGATCGGCGAGCCAGTGGGCGGTCCGCTCCCGTGGTCCTTGGTCATCCCGGGATCGCCCTCGGATCGGGCAGGCTGGCGGCGTGCGGCCCGCTCGAGATCCCTCACCCGAGTCCTTGACCGGGCTCCTGGGTGGTCGGCGCAGCGCGCTGGACGCCACCGCGCCTGCGGTCGCGTTCGGGCTCGGGTGGATCCTCGCGGAGCGGTCGCTGGCCTGGGGGGCGGGGGCGGCGCTGGTGACTGGCACGGTGGTCGCC
>JALYQB010000427.1 GCA_030856045.1 Actinomycetota bacterium | reverse complement strand
CCAGCGCGGGCAACACGGAGGTGACCGCCCACGTCGACACCGTCGCGAAGCGCCCGGCCTCGGCGGCGTTGGCGACCAGCCGGGTCACCAGGTCGCCTGCGGCGAACCGGCGGGCGGCGCGCGGACCGGTAGCGAGGACGTGGCCCAGCACCGAGCGGCGCAACCAGGACGTGGCGCGGGCACTGCTGAGGCCGGCGGAGAGATCGTCGAGCGCGTCGGCGATCGTCAGGACGGCGACGAGCAGCGCGGCGGCGACCAGCCACCGGCCCGCGTCGTCGCCGGAGACCACGGCGTCCAGCGCCCGGCCGAGGAGAGCGGGCAGTGCCGTCTCGGCCGCGGCGAGCAGCAGCGAAGCCGCCAGCAGCACGGCGACCCACGGCCCGCCGTGGCGGAACACCGCAGCGAGCAGCCGGTGCGCGGGACGCCGGTCCGTCGGAGCGGTCGGCTGGTCGCCCACTCCGTCCTCCTCGCCGTGGGTCAGTCTCACCATCGGCCCGTGCCGAAGCGGGGACACCCGTGGCTCGGATGCCCCCGCAGTCGAACGCCCTCAGCACAGAATGAGGCTGATACCGCTCGTGTTGCCGCAGCCCTTGCTCGATCGGCTCCCTGGCGGCGGTGCTCCAGCCGGGGCTTCGGGGGTTTCCAGGACCTGGAGGTCGAGGAGTGCCATGTCACATCACCTCCTTCCCATGGTCCACGGTGGACGCGTCGAGGGCGTCCGGACCGACGTCGTGGGGCGCCAGGAACGGCAGCGCCACCGGCTCGGGATGCAGCGCCGCGCCCACGGCGAGCAGCACCCCGGCCGTGCCGGTGGCGAGGTCCATGGACAGCCGCAGAAGTTCCTCGCCGGGGAACGCGACCCCGCCGCGGTGGTCGATCGCGTGCCAGTCCAACCGCCGCACCTGCGCCGCTGCGGTCGCCGGGCAGCTCCGGCTCAGGTGCAGCACCATGCCGGCGCGCCCGTCGAAGAGCCCCGGCTCTACGTAGAACGGGGACAGCGCCGCGCGGCGGATCGCGGCGGCGGCGCCGACGAAGCGCTCGTCGTCGCGGTGGCGCAGGTAGTGCTCGAGCACCATCCCGATCCCGATGCTGCCCCCGGCGAGGTAGGGCATGGTGCGCCACCCCTCGTTGACCTCGACGGTGCCGTCGGGGCGGGTGAAGCACCGTTTCAGGTCCTGGCGCAGTGCGACCGCCGCGAGGTCGAGCAGCGCGGGCTGGCCGCTCTGCTCGTAGAGCCGCAGGAACAGCAGCGCCACACCGGCGGAGCCGTACATCAGCCCCGCGTACGGGTGCCGGCCACCGCTCACCGTGCCGACGTCGTCCTCGCCGCCGAGCCCGTCGGCGACGACCTGGGCCACCTGCATCGCTGCCTCTCGCAGCGCCGGATCGCCGGTGGCGGCCGCGAAGTGCGCGAGGTTCAGCCCGATGCCCGCCAGGCCGCCGTGCAGGCCGTGTCCGAGCCGGTCGAGTCTGCCGTCCAGCTCGGTCGCACAGATGTCGAGTACCTTGAGCGCCTCGCTGCGGTGGCCCAGGTGCTCGAGCACGTGGGCCACGCCGTGCAGCCCGTCGTAGAGGCCGAGCCGGGTCCCCGGTCCGGGGCGGACGGCTCGGTGCACCAGCCACTCCTCCAGCCCGGGGTGGCGCCCGGCGCCGGTGACGTCGAGCGCGTAGAGCACCCCGGCCGCGCCGTGGGCGAGGTTGAGGCCACCGGTGGAGAACTGCTCGATGTCCCCGGGGAAGAGCCGGTCGTCACGCTCGGGCGTGGCGCTGGCGAGGATCGCGGTCACCAGCGAGCTGCGGATCCGCGGCCAGTCCAGCGGGTTCTCGGCGATCGCGCGGCGGGGCGTGGGCCGCCGGGGCACGGCGTCCCCGGTGATCACCCGCACGGCGTCGTCCAGGAACTCCCGGGGCACCGGGAAGGCGCCGGCGATGACGTCGGCGAACTCGGCGGACTTGCCGGGGTCCAGGCGGAGCAGCGTGGTCAGCGGCAGGAACAGGAAGAGCCGCTGACAGGCCAGTGCGTAGCGGTCGATGTCGAACCCGGTGCGGTCCTGCGGCGCGATGAACCCGGGATCGGCGAGGGTCTGCCGACGCCCCTCCTCGATGCCGCCCGCCACCTCGAAGTCGATGAGTACCACCCGGCCGTCGGGGCGCAGCAGCACGTTGAACGGGTGCAGATCACCGCTGACCACGCCGCGCGCGTGCACCTCGGCGACCGCGCGCTCGACCCTGTCCTGCATGTCGAGCGCCCACGCGGTGTAGTCCGCGACGGTCTGCTCGTCGGCGTCGAGCTGCGCCAGCGGGTAGCGCTCGGCCATCAGGGAGCGCAGTTCGGTCCCCTCGACGAACTCCAGCGCGAGGAAGGAGTGTTCACCGAGGGTGAACTCCCCGTGCACGGCCGGGACGACGTCGAGCCCCGCGAGCCGGTGCAGCACGTCGCGCTCGCGCCGCAGCCGGGTCACCGCGTCGCTGCCGTCCGTGTCGAGCCCGGCGTACGGGCGGGCCTCCTTGAGCACGACCGCCGCACCGGTGGCAAGCTCCCGGCCCGCGTACACGCCGCCGCCGTTGGAGAAGTGCAGCGCGCGCTCGATGTGGTACGGCAGTTCCGCCACGGTGAGGGTGTTGCGGGCGTCGAGGTGCGGCGCCAGGAATTCCGGCAGTGTCACCCAGGGCGGCGACCGGAAGATGGGCTCTCGCCGGTCGGGGACCAGGGTACCGTCGGGAGCCTCGATCGCGAGCTCCAGCGCACCGCTCCCGGACACGCACCAGCGCTCCGCGAAGCCGCCGTAGCGGACGTACAGTGGTCCGTCGCCGAAGCGCAGGTCGCTGAGCACGTAGGGCCCCTGGCTGCCCGCCAGCGCGGCGTCGAGGTCGACGAGCACCCGTTGCAGCATGGTCTCGTCGAGGGGGTAGATCGTGATGAACTTGCCGCTGGCGCCGCGGTGGGCGTACTTGGCGTTGGCCAGCAGCAGGTGGTCCGGCCCGCGAAGGTACTTGAACGGGATCGCCCGCTCGGTGCAGTACCGTGCCACGGTGCTCAGGACGTCGTCGGCGTTGTCCAGGCACGCGGAGACGTGAACCTTCCAGCCCTGCTGAGGGAACGTGACGCCGCGCGGCTGGTGCACCAACCAGCTCTCGAGTACCGAGCGTTCCCAGCCGTCGGGGACGGGAGCACCGCCGACCGCGTAGTCGGGGGAGTGTTGCGCGGCCTGTGTCGGCAGGTCGTAGAACAGCGGGTCGGTGTGGCAGTAGACCTCGTACCGCTTGTCCACGCGCCCACCTCTCGTAGCGATGACCCGATCGGACACTAAGAGCGTTGACGTCAGCCTTTCGAGCGTCACCTGATAGTCGGCATCATGGTGGAGTTAGTTACCTGTATACCACGTGGTTCACTCATTTGGAGCATCAGGCGGTCGTCATCTGGGTACGTGACTCGGGAACCTGACGGCTTCGTGCTCGTTGAGCTGCTGGGTAGAGTTGAGTGGGTGCGGCTCAGGTTTGATTTGACGTCGCGGCGACGACGTTGGCAGACTTGCGCCGTAG
>JALYQB010000413.1 GCA_030856045.1 Actinomycetota bacterium | reverse complement strand
CCGCCGAGCGGCTGGCGTCGCAGCGCGTCCGAGCCAACCCCGCCGTGCGGGAGACCGTGACATACCTGCTGCGGCGGATGCGGCGCGACGCCGGGGTCGCGAACTGCGCGGCCTCGCCTACCGCATGGGTGTCCGGGTGGGCTGATCGGGTGTGCCTGCCGGACAGTACGTTCAGCGGATCTCGATTTCCGGCTCCACTTCGGCGAGGGCCTCGAAGTGCTGCTCGAGCTCCGCGTAGAGCGTGAGCATGTTCTCCGCCGCCTCGAGGACGACGGCGAGCGCGTACGGCTGCGGGCTCGTCGGCTGCCGCCCACCGGTTGGTGTTGCGGACGACGATGACCAGCTCGGCATGCTCGTCCTGCTTCCAACCATTGGTCCAGCGCTTGCCCGCGGCCTGGTTGGCACCCAGCAGCCGGTCGGTGTTCGACGGCGACAGGTCGACCTTCCGATTGTCCAGCGTCTCCGGTGTTTCGCCCTGCGAGGCGGCGAACTTTGCGCGCACATCGTCCACGGAGACCCCTCGGTAGGCGAAGACCGACATCCGGCTGGCCAGGTAGGTCAGCCGGGTCACCCTGGTCTCGGGATCGAAGGCGAGTGCCACCGCGAGATCCTTGCGGCCCGAACGGAAGAAGGCCTTGGGTACCGGGACGGTGTAGAAGTGCACCTGGTCCGGCAACAGCCGCTCCTCGGCGAGCAGCACGACGCGGTGATCGGTGGATTGCTCGGCCCGATCGGCGTCGACCCGGCCGAAGCCGCTGAGGTAGCGCTGAGCCTTGATCGCCTCGTTCTCCGTCTCCTGCTCGACGATGAGGTCGACCGGCTTCGCTGACGCCAGCACCAGCGCGCGGACCGCGCGGGCCGTCAGCTGCGGGTATCGGCCCAGCACGCGGAGCGCCGCGTGGGTCACCAGCGGCGCAGCGAAGCTGGTTCCGGTATCAGTCGCGAGAAGCACGTCCGGACGTCCACCGGCCGCCCCGACAACCTTGCCGGCGGCCTGGTGTGGACGGATCCGTCGCTGGTCGGAGTCGTACACGTAGGTACCGCCGGGAGCGCAGAGCTCCGGCTTGATCGCGTTCTCGATACCGGGACCGGTGCGGCTCACCACGCTCGGCGTCCCCGGCCGACCCACCGGCCGTACCGCAGCGCTCTCGCGAGCCGGCCGCACGCCTTGCTCGCTGTCCGCCACCAGCGCGCCCACGGTGAGCGCGAGGGCGGACATCGCCGGTGGCGCAAGCCCGGTCTCTTCCGCTGTCAGCAGCCACTCGGCGTAGTCGGGCCCGGGCGGTTCCTCCCAGTGGACATTGCCGACGCTCAGCACGACCACGACATCGTGCTCGCGAGCGAAGGCGTCCAACACGCCCGCGATCGCGGTCGGTGCGGGCGGCCGGTACGGATGCGCGGTGTCACCGATCGACAGGTTGACGACCCGCGCGCCGTGATCCGCAGCCAGTTCGAGTGCGTCCTGCACCTGGCGCTGCCACAGCTGGTCATCGAGAAACTGTCCGCCGGCATCGAGTACGCGGATCCCGAGCAGCTTGCCCGCGGCACGCACTGTCTCCCGTCGATCGAGCCTGCCCTCGAGCGACCCGAACAGCGCGAGGCTCGCCACCAGGCTGCCGTGGTTGGCTTCATCGGAACCGTCGGGGATCCCCGGGACTGCGCTCATCGCCTCGACCACGGCCGGTGCGAGCAGGGGATTACCGCCCTGGATGCCGGAGTCGATGACCGCCACCACGGCGGCGTGATCCTCGGGTGGCAGGACCCGGGGCAGGTCGTCCAGCTGCCACCGCACGACCTCGGGGTGGCTGAGCAGCGGGCGAGGCAGCAGCGTCACCCGGCTGATCCGCTCGGTGCTCACCACCTCCAGCAGGCGCCCAGCAGGGACGTCCGCCCGGACGAGCGAGAGCCCTGCCTCGTACCGGCACGTGCGATCGAGGACGGTCGCGCCTGCTGCACTGAGGGCGACCAGCGTCTCGTTATGGCGCCGTTCCGAGTCAGTCTTCTCCTCGGTGCACCAGCATTCGATGTCGACCCGGAGCAGCTCCTCGGGCATCGCCGTCGCGCGCCGTCGGGCAACGTCCTCGTCGAGCACGTCGCCGGCCCGCAGCGGCCGGACAACGTCGATTGCATCGAACAAGCCGCTGAACCGCGGAACCCCCTTCTCCGTCACTTCGGTCTCATATGCCCGACGCCGGTCTTCGAATCCAGCCAGCTCCGGATCGCTGGAGAAGGCTGCGAGGGCGCGTTGCCCGGTGGCATCGAGGACACGGAGCCCAGCTTGCTCGACAACGTCGACGAGATGCACGACCTTCTGGTTGAACTCGATCACCATGACGAGGTCAGGATTGACACCGAGGACGGGTTGCCTCACGCGGTGCCGATTACGGATACCAGCCAGCTGGTTGGCCAGATTTCTGGCGTGGGAGCGGTGGTCCGAGTAGACGGGGCCGCGACCACCACCGCCCGACGGTTTCCGCCGCGGCAACGGGTCGAGGGCGCGCGCAAGCCGAAGGTGCGCGTGCTCATGCCCGCCATCCAGAGACAGCTGCGTCATGTGATCCGGCCTACTCGGAGAGTGACGGACGAGGTGGATATGCTGGAAGGAATCAGCCGAACCGGCTAGTCATCGTGCCCGCTTGGAGCAACGCCACCGGCCAGAGCTCGGCGACGGCACACTTGCAGGAATGCCGCCTTCATCATCGAATCATCGACCGCGTCCTGGTCTGCGAGCACCATCCGCCGCATCGCGTCGACGCACACCAGCTCCACCTCAGCAGGCGCCAGCGAGCTCAGTGTCCGTGCCCACTTCCGGGACGACAGCCTCGTACGGACGGCTCGGAGCTTCAACGAGATCAGTTCGGCCAACTCGGTCTGGTTGAGCGGACCGAAGCCGATGAGCTCGTCGAAGCGCCGCCACACCGCGATATCGAGATGTTGCGGGTGATTGGTCGTCGCGATGAGGAGCGACTCGCCGTGCATGTCCTCGAGCAACTGCAGCACGGTGGCGGCAATCCGTCGCATCTCGCCGTGGTCACCGGACTGACCCCGCTCCTGGCCCAGCACATCGAATTCGTCGAACAGCACGACGCACGGCGTCTGCAAGGCGAACCGCACGACGGACTCGATGTTCTTCGCTGTGTCACCGAGGTAGGACGACGTCATCGCGGTCAGCGAAGCGGTCGCGACCGGTAGGCTGAGTTCAGCAGCGATCGCGTGTGCGCTCGCGCTCTTGCCCGTGCCTGGCGGTCCTGTCATCAGCAGCCGTTGGCGAGGTCTCAGGCCATGGCTCATGAGCGCTGCTCGAGAACTGTTCTCCGCAATGACCTCGTCGATCACCGTGTGCACCGATGGGCGCAGCACGAGTTCAGCGAGTTCGCGCTGGGGCTTGGACAGCCGGATCAGCGGTCGGTCATCGCGGCTTTTGGGGAGCGGATGCAAGGTCAGAGGTTGGCTCATACCAGGTCGTCGCGCCGAGTTGAGCTCCCGCTCGAGCTCGGCGGCGAGCAGGCGGTGGTTCTTCTTACGCTCGTCGGCGACCATCTCGTTCGCGGCCTTCCGGAAGCCCGCGTCGTCGGAGCTCGCGTAGCTCGCGAACAAGCGGCGGAGCTGGTCACCGCGAGCCATGCTCACCTCCGGTCGGGTCCCCCGACGGCCGCTTCCCCAAGTCTACGGTGAGGCCCGACATTCGCATCGGCCCGACGGACTGTAGCCGATGCCCTGGTGCTGCTCACAAATCGATTCAACCGGGACGACCCGCCGCAGCTTCCACATGATCGAGACGGCACGCGCCTACCAGCACCGCCACGAGCCCGTCGCCACCAGGACGGTAACGTTCGTACCCTTGATGAGGCACGGGCGCTCGTCACCGTGCGCGTCGGCGCGACGTGGACGGACTCCATGGCGATAGGCGCCGCCTGCGCCCACCCACGAACGGCCCGGCCCCGGGGACATCCTTCTCCCAGCCGGGCCGTTCGTCATCACAGCAGGACATTCAGCCGGGTACCCGGTGGCAGCCCTCCGGTGGGCGGGAACACGCCGCGTAGCCTGTCGCGCGTACACCCTCGCCGGAGTGTTCCGCCCCGGGGCATCGGTGGGGGCACTTACTCCGGTAATTGAAGTGGGTGCGCTGTGGAGGCTCAGGACGCGCGGGTGATCGGTGCGCGGGCGCGTATGATCCGGCGTCGCCGCGGGCTGAGCCTGGATGTGGTGGCCGGGCTCGCCGGTATCACCAAGACCTACTTGTCGATGTTGGAGTTGGGTCAGCGCGGGTTCAACCGGCGGGGCCTGATCGAGGACCTCGCCGACGCGCTGGCCTGCTCGGTGGCCGACTTGACCGGCCAGCCCTACCTGGCGCTGGATCGGGCGACCGTTGAGGGGCGAGCGGCGTTGTCGGGCATCAGCCTGGCGCTCAACGACTTCGGACCCGATGATGTTCCGGACATCACACCGCGGTCGCTCGATGAGTTGGTGGCCTGGGCCGACAGCGCGAACGAGCATCGTGACCAGGGCCGGTTCGCACTGGCTGGACGTGATCTGGGCATGCTGTTGACCGAGCTGCAGGCGCACGCGCTGA
>JALYQB010000377.1 GCA_030856045.1 Actinomycetota bacterium | reverse complement strand
GCCCTCTTTGACCGTTTCTCGGGTGACGTCTTCCGGCTCGAAACCCTCCAGTGCTACGCTGTGTCCGAAGAGGACAAGGGGCTACGTGCCTTCCGAGACGGCACGCCTCGCCCGGAGCGGTCTGTGCGCACAAGTCCCTGGCTGGCCCGCATTGCCGTGACCACCACCGAGGGAAAGCGCTGGTCCCGTGTCCATGTGGTCGAGCACCCGCTGTCGGAATATCTGCGCTACGAGCTTCTCGGCTACATCGAATCCGCCGCAGTCGGCGAGGAGATCCGCATCGCTGATCGCGCCGCCGACCCGGACCTCGACGAATTAGGCCCTGACTTCTGGCTATTCGACGCAGAGAGCAGCGACGCATACGCCGTGTTGGTGCAGTACGACAAGCAAGGTGAAGTGCTCGGCTTCGAGTACACCGCTGACCAGAACGTTCTGGACTGGTGCCGCACTCAGCGGGCTACCGCCCTGCAGCACTCCCTGGCCCTCAACACATACCTCGCCAAAGCCGATGTGAAGCAGACTGCATGAACTCACCGGCCGCGCCGCGGGCGCAGCGCACGCGCCTTGGACGCGAACTCCGGCGGGCGCGCATGCTGGCCGGTATGTCAGGTCGAGAGGTTGCCAGCCACATCGGTATCGGCCAAGCGAGCGTGTCACGCATCGAGAACGCCCAGGCCGTCCCTTCCCTTCCTGAGGTGAAGGCATGGGCAGAGGCGGTGGGCGCACCCGAGGACGTTCGGGCCTCCCTGGCGGTACTGGCCGAGGCAGCGCTCAACGAAGTGGAGACCTGGCGAACCCGACAAGGAGCCGGCCTGGCCGCCATGCAGGACGACGTCCGAGCCCTTGCGGACACCGCCCGCACCCTGCGCAACTTCCAGCCGACCATTGTGCCCGGGCTGCTGCAGACCGCGGAATACGCCCGCAGGGTGTTTTCGCTCGTCGATATGCTGGGAAAAGACGACTACGCAGCAGCAGTCGCGGCACGGATAGAGCGCCAACAGGCATTGTACGACGAGACGAGGACCTTCGAGTTCATCATCACCGAAGCCGCACTGCGGTGGCGCCCCGGTCCTCCCGCGGTACTCCTGGCACAGCTGGACCGGCTTCGCTCGATCGCCACCTTGGACAACGTCTCAATCGGCGTTCTCCCCGTGAACACTGACGTAAGTGCGATTGCCTGGTGCGGATTCAGCATCTACGAGGACCGAGACGAAGATCATGAGCCGTTCGTCATGATCGAGACTCCCCATGCAGGGATGACGATCAGCGATCCAGCGGATGTGTCAACCTACCGCGAGCTACTTTCCGTGATACGGCAGGCTGCAATCTTCGGCGGAGAGGCTAACGCCCTCATGGCGCAGATCGCTGACGATGTCCAGAAGTGAGCGAACCGGTCCGCTCGCCAGGCGCTCGCGCACCAGCCGCCCGGCGACCAGCGACGCCAGCGCGGTCACCATCGTGATGCCCGCGCTCGGCCCGTCCTGACCAACCTATGAGGACGAAGTCAGTCCTGGATTCGGGTGATCTTGGGCATGGTGGGTGAACTCGGCTGCCTCTCGCCGCCGAGTTGATCTTCTTGTGGGTGGTGTTGTTCATGCTGTGTGGGTGGTGCCCGTGCCCGTCTCCTGGCCCTACGTAGCGTTCAACAGGGTTGTTCCCGACAGCCTTCATCCGGGCTTGGTGAGGAGACGGGCGGGGCTGCTCATGGTCAGTTGCGAGATGGGATCCCGACGGGCATGCGAGCTCGCCCCGCCCGCTGGTCAGCAGGTTCGGTAGGTTCGGTCAGGCAGCGGCGGTCTCCTCGCGTGGGTCGAGGCCGACGGGGATGGCGGGGTCCCAGGTGGTGCGGGTCACGATGACGGCGTGCAGCTGGCGCAGCAGGCTCGCGGCGAGCGCGACGCGGGCCTGGGTGTCGGTCAGCGGCCGCTCCGCCCGGGTGGTGAGGTGATGGTGGCGGGCGGCGAGGACGGGGTTGTGCCGACATCTTCGGTAACGACACCACCACGGCTGTGGAGGTGCGGGTGAAGTGAACGATCCCTACGCGGTCCCGCGACACCGGCTCGAGAGTGCAGCGCCACTGGTCGCAGGCGTCCGCGAGCACGTCGATGCATGGCGGCGGGACGGCTACCCGGGGGCGACGGAGACCTCGAGGCG
>JALYQB010000362.1 GCA_030856045.1 Actinomycetota bacterium | reverse complement strand
GCTGCCACGATGACCTCCTCGCGGACCGGTACACCCCGGGCATCACAACGCACCAGACGCCGGTGACCCCAGACCACCCCGGTGTCACCACTTCCGCGCCCGAGCGCACGGCCGGGATCGACGTGGGCACTCCCCGTCGTGGTGACCCCGGTGCCTGGCCTGGACGGGCCGGTGCGGGCGCCTGACGCCGCGGTGCCGTCGGTCGTCGACGGGTGGCCGGTGGTGAGCAGGCAGCGGTCAGCGGGGGTCAGTTCGGCCAGGTCGTCGGCGTCGACGAGGTGGGCGGGGGTGCAGCCGTGACCGAAGGTGGCGGCCAGGTTGGCCAGGTAGCGCAGACTGGGGGCGGTGCCGCCGTGGGGCCAGTGCTCATGGTCGCTGATCCGCCGGTCGGTCAGTTTCGCCCCGGGGTGGGCCGTGTTGTACTCCAGAGCCAGTTTCCACTGTGCCCAGCCCCGCGCGTAGCGCCAGGCCAGCCGGGGGCGCAGGTTGAACCGGCGGCTCAGCTCGGCCGCGATCTGGGCGAGCGTGCACCCGTAGCCGCGCATCTGCTCCCGCACCTGCTCGCGCTGCGCCTTCGTCGAGTTCCCCGGATCCCGGGTCATCACCTGCCACCCCCGTCACTGTTCGCCTACCGTGCTGATTATGCTGCGCACCGTAATCCACCCTGGGACCGAAATGGCTGCTCAACGGCCGACTCGAGCGGGGATTCCGGCTGTATTCCGACCCGGGTGCGCAGGCCAGCCCTGTCATGCGTGGCGGAGAAAATTTCCCACCCGAATCGTTTCCTGTCCGCGGCGAGTCAAGGTTCTATGCCTCGTGTACCTGGACAGGGTGTACTTGGCGGGTGTCGCCAAACCGAGATCGCACGGCCTGAATGAGACGGCTGGACGCGGTGCCGTCTCCGAACGGTGTAGGGGCGTTGGCCAGACGGGAGTTGATCGCCGGGGCGTCATGTAGCCAGGTCGTCAGGATCTGGCTGATCCCTTCGTCGCCGGGGAGCGTCCTGCTGCCGAATCCCTGTTCGACTTCGGGGCGTTCGTTACTGCGTCGAACCACGAGGATCGGTCGTTTGGGAATCGTGGATTCTTCCTGGACGCCGCCTGAGTCGGTGATGAGGTCAGCGGCGTGTGGGATGAGGGTGAGCAGCACGGGGTAGTCCAGCGGTCCGGTCGGCCGGAGCCTGCTGGCGAGGTCGGTGAGCCCGAAAGTGCTGATTTGCCGGTGTGTTCGGGGGTGCAGCGGGAACACGACCGGCACGGGTGATCAGGTCAGTTGACGCAGGATGGCGGCAAGGTTGATGGGGTTGTCGGCGTTTTCGGGTCGATGGATGGTCGCCAGCACATAGCCGCAGCGAGTCAGACCGAGTTTGTCGAGAATGTGTGCTTGTTTCCGTTCGTTCGGCAGCGCAGTGGTGACAGCGTCGACGATGGTGTTGCCGGTGATCTCGATGCGTGCCGGCGGCGTTGGCGGCCAGCGCGCCAGCCGGCTGCGCAGAAACACTCACTCCCTCGTGTAAGCGCCGATAGGGTTGAGCCACCTGGAAGTTCAACTGTCGCAGTGCGCAAGGACTGGCTGAGCGCGACATCGCGGTCCAGGAGCACGCGCAGCTGGTCCTCGGCAGAGGACACCGCCGCCATCAGCTCGCCGTACAGCGGCTCGGGGATTGTTCCGCTGTCGAGTCCCGAGGCATGGGCTAGCTCGGTCAGATCTCGGTGTTGGCATCGCCTGGCGCGGCAGCGGGTGGGCGAGCGCATCCCGAGCTGCGTAGGTGTCGCTGTACGCCGTGGCGATCAGCGCCGCGCGCAGCTGGGACAACTGCGGGGCGCTTTGGATGTTGGCGAGGTCGAGCGCGATCACGCCGACCCGGGTGCGGAAGACCGCAGTGGACGGGTCGGGCTGCTGCGCGGCGTCGTCCACGGCGTGCACTCCACCTATCCGATCATGCTCGACCAAGGCTTCGGGCATATCATCAACACGGCATCACTGGCCGGCCTGGTGCCCTCACCACTCAAAATCGCCTACACCGCCACGAAACACGCCGTCGTGGGACTGAGTCTGGGGTTGCGCAGCGAGGGTGCGGACCAAGGCGTACGGGTCAGTGTCATCTGCCCCGGCTACGTCGACACACCGCTGCTCGACAATGTCAACCGCGGCCTGCCGCAGACGGCCCACGGCGCCCACGCCCGGGAGCGGGCCATCCAACTGCAGGGCCGGCCGTACCTCGCCGATCAGCTCGCTCGCGACGTGCTGCGCGGCATCGACCGCAACCAGGCAGTGATCGTCGCGCCGTCCTACGCCCGGGTCTCCTGGTGGATCGCCAGGTTCGCACCCTCCCTCGCGCTCCGCAGCGCAGGCGAGAATTTCCGCCAGATGCGATCCGTACCGGAGGCACCGCCAGCACGCAATGGGTGATCGATGTCGCAAGCGGACACTTTCCCGCAGTCAGCACGACGTGACGCAAGACCTGATCATGGCGTCGTACACCGGCCCTTCGGGGAAGGGCCGGATTCGGCCGACTGGTCGGTAGTCCCAGGATCGGTAGGCGCGCTGCGGTGCCGGCGCGTCAGGGCGCACCAACAGGGTGATCCGTTCTTCGGGCCGCCCAGCGGTCAGCTCGGCATGCAACCGCCGTGCCACACATCGTCGCCGGTAGCGCCGCCGCACCGCCATCTCGATGATTGCGAACGTCCGCCCGGGATACTCCGCAGTGATGTCGTCGGGCAGCGGGGTCAGCGCGCCGTCCCACCAACCCGTCCGCACAGGGAGCTGATGGCCGAAGCCGAACCCGATCGGCTCGACGCCCCACGACGCGATAACGAGCCGGAAACCGGGGTGACCGACCCGCTGCGGCCAGCCACCCGCGAAGTCCGCCACATCCGCTGGTCCTTCGCGGTACGGCGGCTCGGCATACACCTCGGCATAGAGGCAACGAATCACGCTGAGCTGCGCCAGAGCGGTGTCCGCGCCATGGTGGTCCAGCGCGAGCTGGTCCGGTCCGGGGTGCTCCCCCGCTGTCATGCCGGGACGGGGAGCAGGCGACGGGCCGCAGCCGCGAAGGTGCGCGCCGGTGGGTAGTTCCGCTGCCCCAGCAGATCGACGGTGCGATGCAGATCGGCGACGAGCCGCCCCGAGCCGCGCACCGCATCCACCCGTTGCACGGCATCACCAGTGACGGCGATGGCCTCGTCGAGTTGACCGAGCTGGCTCAGCACCGAGCCCAGACCGACCGTGTAAAGGGTGTGGTTACGCGGAAAGGCTTCGGTGTCGACCGTGGCGAGGGCGGCACGGGCGGCAGTCTCGGCGGCTCTGCTATCCCGAGTGATCAATCCCACGCGCTTTTCGTGGCTGGCGAGATCAGCCGGTCCCCAGAAGTTCAGCCAGAACGGCTCATCTTCTCGTCGCCCTTGGTCGAGCCAACGGCGGGCCTCGGCGACCGAGGAGACAGCCGCCGCGCGATCACCGCTCAGGGCGTGCCCGATCGCTTCCCGCGCTGCCAGTAGGGACAGCAGAGTGGGGGTCACCTGACCCTTCGCGGCGGACCTCGCCGCCTGGGCAAGAACGACCACCTCCGGGCCATTGCCCGGTTTCTTGCCAGCCTGCAAAGCCATGGAGGCCAGGGCGGTCACGCGAGCCTCGGGGACGCCGGCCAGGTCCGCATGATGGCAGGTTTCGAGCCACCCCTGCCGGGCCTGTTGCTGCCAACCGGCGTCATAGGCCAGCCAGGCCACATGCTCCATCGTCGCGGCTGTGACGCTGTGTAACTCGTCCCCGACCGAAGGCAGGTAGCTACCACGCGACAGAGCGTCCTGCAGCCGCTGCGCCATTCCAGCGGTCAGTTCATAGACGGGGCCGCCGCCGTGATGATCATCCAACTCGATCAGGCGGTTCAGCGCCGTCCAACACTGCGCGACCTGGGCTGCATCAATCCGGCCGGCGGTCGCGACTCCCTGCGGCAGCAACGCGGACACGGCCAGGGCCACACCACCACCGAGCACGTCACGTCGATCCACAGGATCCAGGGTACGACGCTGGTCCGGAGCGAGCCCGAGGACAGCGGGCGGCACTCCCAACACCTGCGCCAGGTCGGCCAGCACGTCGATGTCCCGCACCGAACGGGTCTTCCCGCATTCAATCCGGGAAATGGTGGGCTGCGAATACCCCGACCGCATAGCAAGGTCCTGCTGGGTCCACCCGAGCGCCTGGCGGATCAACCGAATGATCATCCCGGCGTGACCGGTCGCCAGCGCATCGCGCCCCTGTGGCGAACCCAGAAGCGCAGCGACCAAGCGCGAATGTTTCATGATCGCCACCTCCCTCGTCACCAGGATCTCGTCACCCCGGGCGCACACCGTTCACTCCGAGTGGCTGCACTGTACCGATCCATGCACCCTGCCTCACGCCCTATTCAAGTCTGCATACGCCGCAGCGCCACCACCCACCGCGAGCCGACACTCACCATGTGCCATCAAACAAGCGCCCCATGCACGAACTGATCGTGAGCCCATTCATGGGTCACTATCTCGTGCTTCGCCCGGGCTTCCCGAAAGGGGTGAAGATCCCACACCCTAAATATCGGGAACTGGCACAGGCCGCCGACGCTACCGACCTGTGCCCTGCCTGGTTGACTGAAGCCGTTCGTCGGGCCTGGGAACTTGATATCTCAGGTCGATTGTTGAGCGAGCTGATCGTCCTCCGGAGGCAGACCCCGTATGAGTACGGTCGTGCCTCCTACGAGCTGAATCTCGGCTGCAACTACGCCTGCAAGCACTGCTACCTCGGTATTAAGGAGTTCGCCGGTCTGTCGTGGCCTGATCGGGAGCGCCTTCTTCAAACTCTGTGCGACGCCGGGGTACTGTGGCTGCAGATCACCGGCGGCGAACCGATGATCGATAAATTCTTCGCCGCGACTTACTCGCTGGCATACGAGTTCGGCATGATGATTGAGATTCTGACAAACGGGTCACGGCTGTCGAATCCACTGATGCTCGACCTACTCACATCACGTCGGCCGCACCGCATCACGCTCAGCGTGTACGGCGCTACCGAAGAGAGCTACGACGGCCTGACCCAGCGGCGCGGAGCGTACAACGCCTTCACCCGCGGTCTGGACGCCGCACACGAGGCCGGTCTCCCGCTGGATCTCAGCGTGATCATCACCAAGGACAACGCTCACGAGGTGGACCAGATGCACGCGATGGCCGAGCGCTACGGCATCGAGGCCCGCAACTACGTCAACATGTCGCCGACGATCTACGGCGGCGCCGAGAGCCTGTCGTCACAGTCAGCCGAGCACCTCGCCAAGCGCACGCCGTTCACCGGCTGCGACGCGGGGCACGCGTTCTTCCACGTTGACCCGCATGGCATGGCCAGCATCTGCAAGGTCGGCCGTGACCCGCAGATCTCGCTCCTGGAAGAAGGCGTCGAAGGGCTGCATCGTCTCGGTGGCGTCGCCGATGGCCTGCTGCTCCGCCAAGGAGGCTGCGCCGGCTGCACGCTGAGCGGCAGCTGCGGCACATGCATGCCGCTGGTCACCTTATTCCGCAAGGCCAAAGCACCACTGGCCAACTACTGCCAGCACACCGAAGAGAGGATTTAGCCAATGACACCTGTCCTGGTGGAGCTCGCCCCACCCCGCCCCACCGACCGTGAGGAGATCGTCATCATCGACGATGTGGATGCACTGACCGACGCTGCGGTCGTGATGGGCTGCGGAGACGACAACCCGTACCGGTGACAACCGTCCACGGCCCGGGATGGCCCCCAGTGTCCGGAGCCATCCCGGGCCACCTGCACGCGAGGATGCCGTGGTGACTGCCAGACTCGACTGGGAACACGTCCGCAGCCTCATCGAGAAGCAGACCGGCCCCGTACTCGCGGCAGAGCCGATCACCGAGGGACTCAACTCCGAGATCGCCGTCATCGTGCACACCAGCCTGGGCGCGACGTTCATCAAAGGACTGCGCAGCGACCACCGATGGGTCTGGACCCAGCAACGGGAAGCAGAGATCAACCCCTACGTCGCACAGGTCGCGCCCCGGTTGCGATGGCATGTCAAGACCGACGGATGGAACCTACTGGGGTTCGAGCGCGTGAACGGCCGGCGCGTCGACTATTCACCCGGATCACCCGACCTACCCAAGGTCGTCCACGTCATGCGGCGCCTCAGTAAGATCGCCTGCCCCGACCTTCCGCTCAAGAACGCACCACAGCGCTGGGCGTCGTACACCAACGATCCAGAGCTGTTCACCGGTGACCAGTTGCTGCACACCGAATGGAACCCCGGCAACGTCCTGATCAACGACGCTGCCCACCTCGTCGACTGGGCCTGGCCCACCCGAGGGGCCGCCTGGATCGACCCGGCGTGCTGGGTCGTCTGGCTGGTGGCGTCGGGCCACAGCCCACCATCGGCCGAGGACTGGGCAGCGCAGCTAACCGCCTGGCGCTCGGCACCCCTGCAAGCCCTGAATGCCTTCGCGCGGGTGCAAGCCGCCCTGTGGGAGGGGATCGCGCACGACGACCCAGAACCGTGGACAGAACGCCTCGCGAACGCCGCCCGGCAGTGGGCAGAACACCGCAGTACGTCGACCCGCAACAGAAAGGGAGAATGTTCGTGAACACCGAGCTCGCACCGGCCATCCACCCCTATGAGCGCCTCACTACCCCCGACGACGACCAGGTGGACATCGATACCGAACTGGCCCCCCTCGTCCAGATGTTATGGGCCAGGGGACTCGTGACCATGGCCTGCTGCCAGGATATCGGCGAGTCTGCGGCCAGACTCCGGGACCCGCAGCGCACCACCTCTACCGGTCACGGTGGCTTCGTCGAGTACTACCGCGGCTACGCCTGGCTCAAAATGCCAGTGGATGACGGACAGAAGCTCCTGAATACACTCCTGGACACCTCGTTCCACGACCGAGTGACCATTCGATGGCAGCTGGGGTCATGGCGGATGCACGTACCTCTCGTGTACAGCGAAAGGAACGTCATCGATCTGGCCGACGCGGCACAGATCCACTTCCCGCGCGACCAGATACCCGAGCTAACCGCCCTCCTGGCGGGCGCGTAATCGGTAGTGTCGCTCCGTTGAACTTCCTTCCTGATCTTGTAGGACTGCAGGCGACTGATCCACTCGTGTGAGGAGTCGCCACCCGTGTCCGCTACTACCCTGACACTGACGGTCGAGCCCGGTGCACTGGTGCCCTGACATCAACCTGTCATCGCGGCGTGAGGGGTCGGGACAGGCAGCACCCTCAGCGGCCGGTGAAGACCGGGGGGCGCTTCTCGACGAACGCCGCGACGCCCTCGCGGTGATCCGCGGTGGCACCCGCCTCGGCCTGCGTGCCCGCCTCGACGGCCAGCGCCTCGGGCAGGTCCGCGGTGGCGGCCGCCGAGACCGCCTCCTTGATCTTCGCGAACGCCGTGGTGGGGCCGGTGGCGAGCCTGCCCGCGAGCTCCTGCGCGGCGGCCAGCGCTGACCCGTCGGCGACCACCCGGGTGACCATGCCGATCTCCAGTGCCCGCGGGGCGCCGACCGGCTCGGCGAGCAGCAGCATCTCCATCGCCCGGCCGTACCCGATCAGCCGCGGCAGCGTCCACGACCCGCCGGAGTCCACCGTGAGCCCGACCTTGGTGAACGCCATCAGGAACCTCGCCGAGGACGCCGCGACGCGCAGGTCACACGCGTAGGCCAGCGACGCGCCCGCGCCGGCCGCCATGCCGTTCACCGCGGCGATCACCGGCTTCGGCACCGTCGCGATCGAGCGCACGAGCGGGTTGAAGTGCCGCTCGACGGTCGCGAGCGGCGCCGGGTCGCCTGCGTCGAGCAGCGCGGCGTGCTCGCGCAGGTCCTGACCGGCGCAGAACGCCGGGCCCGCCCCGGTGAGCACCACGGCCCGCACGGCGGAGTCCGCTGCCGCCCGCTGCACCTCGGTGAGCAGCTGAACCTTGAGCTCGGCGGTCAGCGAGTTGTACGACGCGGGCCGGTTCATCGTCAGCGTGCGCACGCCGCCGGCGTCGTCGACGAGCACTACGGGGGCGTCGGGCACGGAGTCCTCCGGGAGCGGTCGGGTCGGTCGGCTCGGAACGAGTGTCGCAGCCCGCCGCGTGGCGCGCCCGGATGCGCCGTCCGACACGGGATGATCGGCTGGTGCAACCCCGCGGCGTGCGATGGGGGAGAATGCGCTGACGTCACCGATGTGTCGCGTGGCCACTGGCGGTGACGGAGTCACGGAGGGAGCACAGCTATGGCGGCCATGAAGCCCAGGACCGGAGACGGTCCCCTCGAGGTCACCAAGGAGGGACGCGGGATCGTGATGCGCGTTCCCCTCGAAGGTGGTGGGCGCCTCGTTGTCGAGATGACGGCGGACGAGGCAGGCGAGCTGGGTGACGCGCTGCGGACCGCCGTGAGCTGATCCGACGAGCAGCCGGACGGCTGCCCCGCCCATGTCGCGCCGGCGCCGCCGGCTTCGCTCCCGGCCGCGGATCCGGCTTTCGCCGACCGGGATGCCCGACCGTGACCAGAGCCCGTGACCAGGAGCACCAGTGCCGCCGACCCCGCCGGTTCCCACACCGCTGGTGGACGTCTCGCTGCACCGCGCCACCGCCACGGGCGTGCCCACCGCCGTCCTGTTCGGACCGTCCGAGCAGGACGGCGTAGCCGTGCTCGGCCCCGGCGCGGACGTGCTGGGGGTCGACGCGCGCTGGGTGCACCGCCACCGGCTGAGCACGTCGGCGGGCACGGTGCGGGCAGTCGCGCTGGAGACCACGCGCCCCGACCACGGATGGCTGCTCGCCACCGGCACCGGCGGCGAACGCGACTGGCGCACCGCGGGCGCCGCCCTGCTCCGGGCCGTGAACACGTGGGCGGCGGACGAGGCCGCAGCGGGCCGCCCCGTGCCGCGGACCGTGCAGCTGCCCCTGCCCGAGGCCGCCACGGCCGCGCAGGTGAGTGCCTTCGTGCTCGGTGCGGTGGTCGGCTCCCACCACTACCGGGTCACGGCCCGCGACGCGCCGACCCGCACCCGCGCGCTGCGCCTGGTCGGCCCGCCGGAGCTGGAGCCGGTGGTGGCCAGGGCGCAGGTGCTGGGG
>JALYQB010000334.1 GCA_030856045.1 Actinomycetota bacterium | reverse complement strand
AGTGACCGTAGGGTGACGCGGGTGAGTCTCGTGCTGCTGCCCGCCGTCGACGTCGCCGACGGCCGGACCGTCCGCCTCACCCAGGGGAAGGCGGGAACGGAGACCAGTTACGGGGACCCGCTGAGCTCCGCGTTGGCGTGGCAGGCCGACGGTGCCGAGTGGATCCACCTGGTCGACCTCGACGCCGCGTTCGGCCGCGGGTCGAACGCCGAGCTGCTGGCCGAGGTCGTGGGCACGCTGGACGTCGCGGTCGAGCTGTCGGGTGGCATCCGGGACGACGCGTCGCTGGAGCGGGCGCTGGCCACCGGGTGCGCGCGGGTGAACCTCGGTACGGCCGCGCTGGAGGATCCCCAGTGGTGCCGCACCGCCCTGGCAAAGCACGGCGAGAAGATCGCGGTCGGGCTCGACGTCAGGATCATCGAGGGCCACCACACCCTCGCGGCCCGCGGCTGGACCGAGAACGGCGGCGAGCTGTGGCCGGTGCTCGAGCGACTCGACGCCGACGGCTGCCCCCGCTACGTCGTGACCGACGTCACCAAGGACGGCACGCTGCGCGGCCCGAATCTCGAGCTTCTGCGGTCGGTGTGCGCCGCCACGGATGCCCCGGTGATCGCGTCCGGCGGCGTCTCGAACGCGACCGATGTGGCGGCACTGGCCGCGCTGGGCAGCGAGGGTGTCGAGGGCGTGATCATCGGCAAGGCCCTCTACACCGGCGCGCTCACCCTCCCGGAGGCCCTCGCCGCAGCCCGCTGACCCCCGCGTGTCCGCCGGTTCCGTGGCGCGTGTCCGCCGGTCCGGTGGTCCGTGTCCGCGCAACTAGGCTTAGCACATGGCCGTCGCGGTGCGCGTGATCCCCTGCCTGGACGTCGACGCCGGGCGGGTGGTCAAGGGCGTCAACTTCACCGAGCTCCGCGACGCCGGTGACCCGGTGGCGCTGGCCACCGCCTACGACGCCGAGGGCGCGGACGAGCTGACGTTCCTCGACGTCACCGCGTCCTCGGGCAACCGGGAGACCACCTTCGACGTCGTGCGGCGCACCGCGGAGTGCGTGTTCATCCCCCTCACCGTCGGCGGCGGGATCCGCGAGGTGGGCGACGTGGATCGCCTGCTGCGGGCCGGTGCGGACAAGGTCAGCATCAACACCGCGGCGATCGCCCGCCCGGAGCTGCTCGGTGAGGCGAGCCGCCGCTTCGGGGCCCAGTGCATCGTGCTGTCGGTGGACGCCCGGCGCGTGCCCGAGGGCTCGGCACCGACGCCGTCCGGCTTCGAGGTCACCACGCACGGCGGGCGCCGCGGCACCGGCATCGACGCCGTGGAGTGGGCCGAGCGCGGTCGGGAGCTCGGCGTGGGGGAGATCCTGCTGAACTCCATGGACGCCGACGGCACCTTGGCCGGCTTCGACACGGAGCTGATCAGGGCGGTCCGGAAGGTGGTCGACGTCCCGGTGATCGCCAGCGGCGGTGCGGGCGCCGTGGCCGACTTCCCGCCCGCCGTCGCGGCCGGCGCGGACGCGGTGCTCGCCGCGAGCGTCTTCCACTTCGGGCAGCTGCGGATCGCCGACGTCAAGGACGGGTTGCGCAGCGCCGGGGTGACGGTCCGGTGAGCGGGCTCGACCCCGCGATCGCCGCCAGGCTCACGCGCACCGCCGACGGGCTGGTCTGCGCCGTGGCGCAGCAGCGGGGCACGGGGGCGGTGCTGATGGTCGCGTGGATGGACGACGAGGCGCTGCATCGCACTCTCACCACCCGGCGTGCGACGTACTGGTCCCGCAGCCGTGGTGAGTACTGGGTGAAGGGCGAGACGTCGGGGCACACCCAGGACGTCCACGAGGTCCGGCTCGACTGCGACGGGGACGCCGTGCTGCTCGTCGTCGACCAGGTCGGCCCCGCCTGCCACACCGGCGAGCACACCTGCTTCGACGCGGACCCGCTCCTCTCGTGAGTGGCGATGCGAGCCCCGGCTCGCAACGCCACTCACGAGAGGGGGCCGGTGAGGTAGCGCTGCAGGGTCGGCGCGATGGCCGCGACGACCGTGTCGTGGTCCGCTGAGGCCAGCGGCTCCAGCCGGAGCACGTAGCGCACCATGCCCAGCCCGGCGACCTGGGTGCCGCACAGCGCCGCGCGCAGCTCGGGGGAGTCCGGGGCCACCGCGGCGACGATCCGCCCGAGGACGATCCGCGCCACGAACTCCCGCAGCATCCGCGCCGCGCTCTCGTGGCTCGAGACGCTGCGGATGAGAGCAGTGAAGGTCCCACCGTCGTTGGCGTCCCACACGGTGAGGAACGTGCGCACCACCCGCTCGCCGAGCCGCGCGGGGTCGCCGTCGAGCAGCCGGGGGATCAGCTCGTCCGGGTTCACCGGGATCTCCATCGCGGCGACGAACAGCCCGTCCTTGCTGCCGAACCAGTGGTTCACCATCGCGGCGTCGACCCCGGCACGTCCGGCGATCGCGCGCACCGTCGCGCCCTCGTACCCGCGGTCGGTGAACTCCGACAGTGCCGCGTCGAGCAGCACCGCGCGGGTGTCCTCCCCGGCGGGCCGGCGACCGCGCCGACGAGCCGTCACGCGGTCCGGCGCCGCAGGGTCGTCGCGCCGAGGGCGAGGGCGGCCACGGCGATCGCCGCCACCACCGCGAGGTCCGTCCACACCGCCGACGTCACCGAGCCCGCCCCGATCAGCTCCGTCATCCCCTGCGCCGCGTAGCGCAGCGGCATCACCGTGCTCAGCGCGTCCAGCCACCCCGCCATCCTGTCCGTCGGGGTGAAGAGGCCGCACAGCAGGATCTGCGGCACCACCACGGCCGGCATGAACTGCACGGCCTGGAACTCCGTGGTCGCGAGTGCGGACACCCCGAGCCCGAGCGCGCTGCCGAGCATCGCGGTGGCCACCGCGAGCAGGACGAACACCGGCACCGACGCCGGTGCCTGCAGCCCCAGCAGCCCGAGCGCGACCGCGCTGGCCACGGCGGCCTGCACCAGCGCCAGCCCGCCGAACGCGAGCCCGTAACCGAGCACCAGGTCCGCCTTGCCGATCGGGGTAGTGAGCAGGCGCTCGAGGGTGCCGCTGGTGCGCTCGCGGACCATCGCCACGCTGGTCACCAGGAACATCACGACGAACGGGAAGACCCCGAGCAGGATCGGCCCGACACGCTGGAACACCTGCGGTGACGCGTCGAACATCTCGGCGAACAGCCACAGCAGCACGCACGGCATCACGAGGATCAGCGCCAGCGTGCGGTGATCGCGCCGCAGCTGGTTCAACACCCGCCCGGCCGTCGTCAGGGTCAACCGAACGCTCACGCCGTCACCTCCGACCGCTCGATGAGCTGCAGGAACACGTCCTCCATCGCGCTCGCGCCGGTGGTGGCGCGCAGCGCGTCCGGCGTCCCGCAGGCGACGACCCGGCCGGCGCGCAGCAGCGCGAGCTCCTGGCAGCGGCCTGCCTCGTCCATCACGTGGCTGGACACGAGCAGCGTCACGCCCTCGTCGTGTGCCAGCGCCCGGAACAGCTCCCACAGGTCGCGGCGCAGCACCGGGTCCAGGCCGACGGTCGGCTCGTCGAGCAGCAGCAGCCGGGGCCGGGCGACGAGCGCGCACGCGAGGGACACCCGGCTCCGCTCGCCGCCCGACATGGTCGACACGAGGCGCTGCGCGATCGGCGCGAGCCCGACCGACTCCAGCGCCGACGTCACCGCCGCGGCGCCGGAGCGGTGCAGCGCCGCGTGGTAGCGGACGTTGCCCAGCGCCGACAGGTCCCCGTACACCGACGGCCCCTGCGTCATGTACCCGACCTCGGCGCGCAACCGCGGCTGCCCGGCAGGACGGCCCAGCACGAGCACCGAGCCTGCGGAGATCCGCTGAAGCCCCACCAGGGTCCGCAGCAGCGTCGTCTTGCCACTGCCGCTGGGCCCCAACAGCCCGGTGACGGTGCCTGCGGCCACGGCGAGATCGATGCCGTCGAGCACCGTCGTCCCGGAGCGCCGCACGATGAGGTTGTGCACCGAGATCGCCACCATGTCGCGCCTCTTTTCAGCGCCAACTTTTTCAACAACTGCTGAAAAGATACGCCCGGCGCGCGAGGCCCGTCAACGGTGCAGGGCAGAATGGCGCGCATGGACGGGATCGGACGCATCCGGCTGGACCGCGAACAGTTCCGCGCGCTCGCCGCGGACCGCAGGGTGATCCCGGTGACGCGCACACTGCTCGCCGACGGGGAGACCCCGCTCGGCGTGTACCGCAAGCTCGCCGCGGACCGCCCCGGCACGTTCCTCTTCGAGTCGGCGGAGAACGGCCGTTCGTGGTCGCGCTGGTCGTTCGTCGGCGTCCGCAGCGCCGCCGCACTCACCGAGGTCGACGGCCGTCCGGTGTGGACCGGTACCCCACCGGCGGGCCTGCCGGGTGTCGGGCAGCCCTGGGAAGGCGATCCGATGACCGCCCTGCGCGAGACCCTCGCCGCGCTGCAGACCGAGCCCCTCGACGGGCTGCCGCCGCTCACCGGCGGGATGGTCGGGTACCTCGGCTACGACGCCGTCCGCAGCCTCGAGCGGCTCCCCGAGCTCGCGACCGACGACCTGCAGCTACCCGATCTGGTGATGCTGCTCGCGACCGACCTGGCCGCGCTGGACCACCACGAGGGCACCGTCACCCTCATCGCCAACGCCGTCAACTGGGACGACACCCCGGAGCGCGTCGACGAGGCCTACGACGACGCCGTGGCGCGGCTCGATGCGATGACGGTGCAGCTGTGCACCCCCGCCGCCGCCAGTGCCGCGGCGTTCGACCGGCCGGAGCCGGAGTTCGTCCGCCGTCGCACCCCCCAGCAGCACGCCGCGGCGATCGAGGCTGCCAAGGAGGCCATCCGCGCTGGCGAGGCGTTCCAGGTCGTCGTCTCGCAGCGGTTCGAGATGACCACCGACGCCGACCCGCTCGACGTCTACCGCGTGCTGCGCACGACCAACCCCAGCCCGTACATGTACCTGCTGCGCCTCGACGGGTTCAGCATCGTCGGCTCCAGTCCGGAGTCCCTGGTCACCGTGCGGGACGGCACGGTCACGACGCACCCGATCGCCGGGACGCGGTGGCGCAGCGCCGACCCCGACGAGGACCTGCTGCTGGAGAAGGACCTGCTCGCCGACGACAAGGAGCGTGCCGAGCACCTCATGCTCGTCGACCTCGGCCGCAACGACATCGGCCGGGTGTGCCGCCCCGGCAGCGTGCACGTGGTCGACTTCTTCCACGTCGAGCGCTACAGCCACGTCATGCACATCGTCTCGACGGTCATCGGCCGGCTCGCGGACGGGCGTACCGCGTTCGACGCCGTGGCGGCGTGCTTCCCGGCCGGGACGCTCTCCGGAGCTCCGAAGCCGCGGGCGATGGCGCTCATCGAGGAGCTGGAGCCGACGCGACGCGGCGTGTACGGCGGCGTCGTCGGCTACCTCGACTTCGCGGGCGACGCCGACACGGCCATCGCCATCCGCACCGCGGTGATCCGCGACGGCGTGGCGTACGTGCAGGCCGGCGGTGGGATCGTCGCCGACTCCGATCCGGTTGCGGAGGATCGCGAGTGCCTCGACAAGGCGGGCGCGGTCCTCGCCGCGATCGCCATCGCGGGGACGCTCCGGCTGGCCACCGGGTCACCGGAGCCCGTCGGTGCGAGCTGACCGGCGCGCGCTCGCCGCGACCGCCGGGC
>JALYQB010000317.1 GCA_030856045.1 Actinomycetota bacterium | reverse complement strand
ATGCTCGCCCTCGCGGGAGGCGCGCTGAGCGGCTCGTCAGTCGCCACCGCGGCGCTGCTCGCGGCCGCCGTCGTCACCGTCAGCTCCAACGGCCTGTCCTTCACCGCAGCCGCCGAGCATGCCGGCCGTGAGTGGGCGGGCCGCGCGCTCGGGGTGCAGAACACGGCGCAGAACGCCGTCGCGGCCGCGACCGCACCCGCGCTCGCCGCGGTGATCGTCCCGGCCGGGTACGGCACGGCGTTCGCGATCACCGTCGCGTTCCCGCTGGTCGCGGTAGGTCTCGTCCCTTCGCACGCCGAACCTCCGAAGGCGCACGGCGTCGGCCCCGCTTAACAGCCAGCAGCTCAGCGAATCTGCTGTACCTCGACGTCGAGATCCAGCGTGGTCCATGCCTGGTCAGCAGTCACTGCAACCCCACCCGGCACTCTGGCGGTGAGTGCCAGACACGCCCGGTCTCCGAGCGAGAGCCCGGCGCTACGCGTGGTCGGCCACAGCTGTGCAGCTCCGTCCGCATCGTCGGGGGTGAAGGGGAGCACCTCCACCCCCAGCGAACGCACCGCGGTGGCCGCCCCGGACGGCCACCCTCGGTCGATCACCTTCTGGAGAACCTCAGACCAGTTCACCGCGCTCATCACAGCGTCCGTCAGGTGCTCGGCAACCAGCTCATGCCCGGGCTCGCGCCGTAACAGCGCGATCACCGCGCTCGCATCGAGGACCGCGGTCACCCCTGATCCTCGCGGGCCGCTTCCGCCCGCCGCTCGGCCAGCAGCTCATCGACCGCACTGCCTGTACGGCCGGCGACTCGGTCGGCCTCGACCACCTCGTCCTGAACGCGGGCCAGCAGGTGGCCCCGTTCCTCCAGGACGACCCGGCCGGCATCGACATAGACCACGAGCGTTTGCCCGGGTTCGATCCCGGCGGCACGTCGCACCTGCGAGGGGATCGTCACCCGGCCGTCCGCGGTGGCGGACAGCTCCGCCCGAGGCACCCCTTCCTCCCGCGGTTTCGTCATGACCACCAGTATAGCGCCATCAATAGGACCAACCTGGCGAAGTTGGATCGACTATGGCGGAACCGTCCCGAGCCTGGCGCATACATCACTCATTCTTCCGACCGGCGTTGACCCGAGGTTCGCTCGGGCGAGGTCCGGGTGCAGGCTAGCTGCCCCAGCGGTGTCGGCCACCTCCCAGAGGCGTACCTGCGCGGGCGGATCAGACGCCGTGCTGAAAAGGATTGCGAACGGTGACACCGGATATCCGTTGGCCGTCGTTCAGATCCTCCGACCACAGCGTCTGGCAGCCCAGCGCGCCGGCGCTACGGATGATCATCGCGTCCCAGAACGACAGCTTGCTCGATTGCGCGAGCTGCGCCGCGCCGACCACGTCGGACGCTTGCGGCACATGAAGCGGCCAGTGGCTCAGCACTCGGAGCCGATCCAGCGCGACCTCGTGATCCAGCGGCTCGGCGATCTTCCGGGTGATGTTGACGTAGAACTCCTGCAGCACCTGGACGCTGACGGCAGCGTGTCGACCAGCCCCCAGATCGCCGACCAGCGCAGCGGCCCGCTCGTGCCGGGCGCCCGCGGAGCGGTCGTAGGCGTAGAGCAAGACGTTCGTGTCGATGAACTCGAGGGGCTCCTCAGCGGCCATGAACGTCGTCTCGTGACCAGGTGACCGCTCCGATACGCATGGGCAGACCGGCGCTCATCAACCGCTGCTCCTCTTGCCAGACCCGCTCGTAGTCATCGTCCCGCTGCGCCAGCGAACGCAGATAGTCCGCGACGAGAGCGGAAACGGAGGTGTCTCGAGTCGCCGCGATCACCTTCACCCGGCGCACGAGCTCGGCAGGAAGAGTCAGCGTGATGTTCCTCGACGTCACGTGTAGCACGTTAACACAGAATCACAGTCGACAGCAAGCAGGTCGGCAGGCAGACTGTGCCGAACTGCCCGGAAGGCACAGGGCGTCGACCGCGCTTAGGGTCGCGGGCATGCACCACCTCCGCCGCGGCAGCGGCAAGCCCCTGCTCCTCGTACACGGCCTGGGTGGTACCTGGCAGTCGTGGAACCCGATGCTCGACACGCTCGCCGCCGAGCGGGAGGTGATCGCCGTCGACCTGCCCGGTTTCGGCGAGACCCCGCCGCTGCCCGGGCCGCTGACTCTCGCCGCGCTCACCGACGCACTGCAGGCGTTCATGACGGAGCACGGCCTCACCGGCGTCGACACCGTCGGCAGCTCCATGGGCGCCCGGATGGTCCTGGAGCTCGCCCGCCGGGGCGTCGGCGGCACGGCCGTCTCGCTCGACCCGGGCGGCTTCTGGAGCGAGGGCGAGCTCCGCTTCTTCGGCGTCTCGCTCCACGCGTCGATCAAACTCCTGTGGGTGCTCCGCCCGGCACTGCCCGCGCTGCTGGCGAACCCGGTCGGCCGCACGGCGCTGCCGGCGCAGTTCTCGGCGCGGCCGTGGGCGCTGTCGCAGGAGGTCACGCTGACCGAGCTGCAGAGCTTCATCGACGCGCCCGCGTTCGATCGGACGCTCGACGCGCTGGTCGCGAGCCCGCCGCCGGAGGGCGGGCCCACTCCCGGCAGGGTGGTCCTCGGCTGGGGACGTCAGGACCGCGTGACCCTCCCCCGGCAGGCGGCGCGGGCGCAGCGCGCCTTCCCCCACGCGGAGCTACACTGGTTCGACCACTGCGGGCACTTCCCCCAGTGGGACGCCCCGGACGAGACAGCGCGGCTGGTCCTGCGCAACACCGCTTGATGAGTATGAGCAGAGCCATCGGGTGCCGGACGCCGAGCGGTCCCTGCTCGTTATGCTCGCCCGGTGAGTCCAACTGAAAGCGCCGCCGGCGCGCGGATCGGCGTGCCGTGCGAGTCGCGGGACGGTGAGCGCCGGGTCGCGCTGGTACCCAAGGCCGTCGAGAAGCTGGCCGCGCGGGGGCTGCGGGTCGTCGTCGAGGCCGCCGCGGGGGTCGGGGCACTCATGCCCGACGAGCTGTTCACCGAGGCCGGGGCCACGATCGGCGACCCGTGGGACGCCGACATCGTCGTGAAGGTGGCACCGCCGACCGAGGAGGAGATCGGCCGCCTGGCGCGGGATTCGACCTACATCGGCTTCCTCGCGCCGCGGTCGAACCCGGAGATCATCGACAAGCTCCGCGACGCGGGCGTCATCGCGTTCGCCATGGAGTCGATCCCCCGCATCTCCCGCGCGCAGTCGATGGACGCCCTGTCCTCGCAGGCCAACGTCGCAGGCTACAAGGCGGTGCTGCTCGCCGCGGAGCGCTCCACCCGCTTCTTCCCGATGCTGTCCACCGCAGCCGGGACGGTGAAGCCGGCGACCGTGCTGGTGCTCGGCGTCGGCGTCGCGGGGCTGCAGGCGCTGGCGACGGCGAAGCGGCTCGGCGCCCGCACGACCGGTTACGACGTCCGCCCCGACGTCGCGGACCAGGTGCGGTCGCTGGGCGCGAAGTGGCTCGACCTCGGGATCGAGGCCGAGGGCGAGGGCGGTTATGCCCGCGAGCTGTCCGAGGACGAGAAGGCCCAACAGCAACAGCGCCTCACCGACGCGACCACCGAGTTCGACATCGTGATCACGACCGCGCTGGTGCCCGGCCGCAAGGCACCCACCCTCGTCACCGCGGAGGCCGTGAAGGGCATGCGCCCCGGCAGTGTGGTCGTCGACCTCGCAGGCGAGGCGGGCGGCAACTGCGAGCTGACCGAGCCGGGCGAGGTCGTCGTCCGCCACGACGTGACGATCGCCTCGCCCCTCAACCTCCCCGCGACGATGCCCGAGCACGCGAGCGAGCTGTACGCGCGCAACGTCCAGGAGCTCGTGCAACTGATGGTGGACGACGAGGGCCGGCTCGCTCCGGACTTCTCCGACGAGGTGCTCGCGAAATCCTGCGTGACCCGGAAGGACAGCTGATGCCGGAAGACGTGCTCGCGACGTTCCTCGCCAGCCTGGCGATCCTGGTGCTGGCCGGCTTCGTCGGCTTCGCCGTGATCTCGAAGGTGCCGAACACCCTGCACACCCCCCTGATGTCCGGCACGAACGCCATCCACGGCATCGTCCTGCTCGGCGGGATCGTGGTGCTCGGCATCACCCATCCCGACGCCGGGGCGTTCGACAGGATCCTGCTGGTCATCGCCATCGTCTTCGGGACGATCAACGTGGTCGGCGGGTTCCTGGTCACCGACCGGATGCTCGGCATGTTCAAGAGCAAATCGCCACCGAAGGGCGCATCGAACGCCGAGGTGGCTGAGCGATGAACGAGTTCATCAACGTCCTGTACATCGTCGCTTTCTCGCTGTTCATCTACGGCCTGATGGGCCTCACGGGTCCGCGTACGGCGGTCCGGGGCAACCTGATCGCGGCGGTCGGCATGGCCATCGCCGTGGTGGCGGTGCTGCTCACCCCCGGCGTCACGAACTGGCTGCTCATCGCGCTCGGCATCGGGATCGGCACCGCCGTGGGGATCCCGGCGGCACGGCAGGTCAAGATGACCGCGATGCCGCAGATGGTGGCGCTGTTCAACGGCCTCGGCGGCGGGACGGTGGCGCTCATCGCCTGGGTCGAGTTCCGCACGACCGACGGGTACAGCGGCGAGGTCGCCTACATCATGATCGCCTCGCTGTTCGCGGCGATCGTCGGGTCGGTGTCGTTCTGGGGCTCGCTGGTCGCGTTCGGCAAGCTCCAGGAGATCCTCCCCGGCCGCCCCATCACCCTGGGACGGCTGCAGCAGGCGGTCAACGCGCTGTTGCTGCTCGGGACGGTCGGCTGCGCGGTGGCGATCGGGCTGGGCGGCAGCAACGAGCTGCTCATCATCGGCACACTGGTCCTGGCCGCGGCGCTCGGGCTGATGGTCGTCCTGCCGATCGGCGGCGCCGACATGCCGGTGGTGATCTCGCTGCTCAACGCGTTCACCGGCCTCGCAGCGGCGGCAGCCGGGCTCGCGCTGAACAACACGGCGATGATGGTCGGCGGCATGATCGTCGGAGCGTCGGGTTCCATCCTCACCAACCTCATGGCCACGGCGATGAACCGGTCCATCCCGGCGATCGTGGCGGGCGGGTTCGGCGGCAGCGGCGCCGCGGTCGGCGGGGGCGACGGCGAGGACCACACCGTGAACTCGACCACCGCCGCCGACGCGGCGATCCAGATGGCCTACGCCGACCAGGTCGTCGTCGTCCCCGGGTACGGGATGGCCGTCGCGCAGGCACAGCACGCCGTCAAGGAGATGTCGAAGCTGCTCGAGAGCAAGGGCGTCGAGGTCAAGTACGCCATCCACCCCGTCGCGGGTCGCATGCCCGGCCACATGAATGTGCTGCTCGCCGAGGCCGACGTGCCGTACGACCAGCTCAAGGAAATGGACGACATCAACGGCGAGTTCGTCCGCACCGACGTCGTGCTGGTCATCGGCGCGAACGACGTCACCAACCCCGCCGCGCGCAACGACCCGAACTCGCCCATCCACGGCATGCCGATCCTCAACGTGGACGAGAGCAAGCGCGTCATCGTCCTCAAGCGCTCCATGAGCAGCGGCTTCGCCGGCATCGACAACCCGCTGTTCTACGACGACAAGACGTCCATGCTGTTCGGCGACGCGAAGGC
>JALYQB010000316.1 GCA_030856045.1 Actinomycetota bacterium | reverse complement strand
GGCCACTTCATGTGGTTGCGGCCCGACGCCGCGGACCCGCACCGGCCCCACGAGCACACACTCACCCAGCGGCGTTGGCCGGTCAGCCGCACCACGACCCGACTCGACCCCGCCGGTATCCCGGTCGACGACGAGGCATTCCGGTTCCTACTCCAACTCCAACTCCACAGAGCGCATTCACTGCACCGGGGACAGACGTTCGACCCGAGCACTCGCAGCGAGCGCACCGCTGTCATCGCCACCGCCGCAGACAGCTCACGCGCCGAAGCCTTCACCCAGCCCGAACCGAATGGCACCTACCAGGTCATCCAATCCGGACCCCGCCGGATCTTCGACACCGTCGAAGCCACCCGCCGTCTCTTCGACGACCTCGGTCGGCCCACCCCGGACGAATTCGGCGTCGTCGCCAACGACAGCACCCAATTCGTATGGTTCAACGATGACGACAACTGGCACCGCTGGCCACTGCCGCTCGTCTGATCTATCCGGACTGCGCGGCTCAGGCGTCGGTCGACGTGATCGCCGCCGCCACGTCCGGGTACCAGGTGAACAGGTCGACGAGACCTGCGGCCTGCAACGGCCGTCGCACGGGGCGGCCGTCGCCGACGAGGCGGACCGCGCGGGCGCGTGACTCGGCCCCGCGGCGCAGCTCCACCAGCGCGCTCAGCCCGCTGGAGGACAGGAACGTCACCGCGCTCAGGTCGACGACCACGACAGGGGCGGTGCCACCCAGCGCGCGGTCGAGCGCCGCGCGCAGCGTCGACGACGTGTGGAGGTCGACCTCCCCGGTGACGGTGACCACCGCGCCCTCCGGGTGGTCCTCGACAGAGACGCGCAGCAGGTCGCGCGGCACGTCGGCGTCGGCCCGGAAGTCTTCACTCGCCAGCGGTCCCACCTCGTCTGTGCGCAGCTCCGACCGGCTGGCTGCTCAACCGAGACGTCATCTTAGTCGAACTGCTACCGGCCACCGCCCCGGCGGCGACGAGGAGCACCGCGGCGACGCCCCGTCCACCACCGGGACGGGCGAGAGCGAGCAGCACGTGGGCCGTGTCGCGGCGGGCTGATCGCCGGGCCAGAGTGGTGAGGTGAGCACCCTCGACCCGGCGGAACAGGCGGCGCTGCGGCGCTCGACGGGCGTGGGTTTCCGGCGGCCGATGCTGGCGACGCTCACCGGGCGCCGCTTCTCCGACGCGGGCTGGGTCTTCGAGCGCAAGCTCGACGGGGTGCGCGCCATCGTGGCCCGCGATGGTGCCGGCACGGCGCTGTGGTCGCGCAACGAGCTGCGCATGGACCGCACCTACCCGGAGCTCGTGACGGCGCTCGACCACTGCGGTCCGACACGGTTCGTGGCCGACGGCGAGATCGTCGCCTTCGTCGGCCGGCAGACGAGCTTCGCGCGGCTGCAGCAGCGCATCGGCATCTCCGACCCCGCCCGGGCCCGCCGTAGCGGGGTGGCGGTGTACCTGTACCTGTTCGACCTGCTGGTGCTCGACGACGTCGACGTCACGGGGCTGCCGTTACGGACGCGCAAGCGGCTGCTGCGCGACGCGGTCGAGTTCGCCGACCCACTGCGCTACTCCGCGCACCGCAACACCGACGGCGCGGCCTACTACGCCCAAGCGTGCCGGCGCGGCTGGGAGGGACTCATCGCCAAGCGCGCCGACGCGCCGTACCGGCCGGGGCGCTCGCGGGACTGGCTGAAGCTCAAGTGCGTCCGTGACCAGGAGTTCGTCGTCGGCGGGTTCACCGATCCCGCCGGCTCCCGGTCCGGGTTCGGCGCGCTGCTCCTCGGCTACCACGACGGCGGGGTGCTGCGATACGCCGGAAAGGTCGGCACCGGCTACGACCAGCGGACGTTGACCTCGCTGCGTGCGCGTCTCGATGCGCTGGCACAGCAGGCGAGCCCGTTCGCCGGCCGGGTACCCGAGCGCGGCGTGCACTGGGTGGTGCCCGAGCTCGTCGCGCAGGTGGGGTTCAGCGAGTGGACCACCGACGGGATGCTGCGCCACCCCCGGTTCCAGGGCCTGCGCACCGACAAGGCCGCCGCGGACGTGGTGCGCGAGACCCGCGTCGAGAAGGGGAGCTGACCACGTGCGGACCCTGGTCACCAACGACGACGGCATCGACTCGGACGGTCTCGTGACGCTGGCCCTCGCCGCGGTGGCTGCGGGACTGGACGTGGTGGTGGCGGCTCCGCTGCGGGAGTCGAGCGGGACGGGGGCCGGGCTGACGGCCACCGAGGGCGACGAGGGCATCCTCGTGGAGCGGCGCGTGCTGCCGGGCCTCGACGGGGTGGACGCCTACGCCGTGGCGGCGCACCCGGGGTTCATCGCGCTCGCCGCCGCGGACGGTGCGTTCGGCGCGGCGCCCGAGGTGGTGCTGTCCGGGGTCAACCTCGGCGCGAACCTCGGCCGGGCGATCCTGCACTCGGGCACCGTCGGCGCGGCGCTGACCGGGGCGCTGAACGACGCGCGCGCGATGGCCGTCTCCCTCGACGTCGGTCTGGATCCGAAGTGGCCGCCGCACTGGGACAGCGCGTCGGCCGTGCTCGCCGCGGTGCTTCCGCTCCTGCTGGACACGCCGCCGGGCAGCGTGCTCAACGTCAACGTCCCCGACCTGCCACTGGGCCGGCTCGGCGGCCTGCGCGCCGCTCGCCTCGCGCGGTTCGGGACCGTGCAGAGCCGCATCGAGCAGCTGGGCGAGTCAGGGCTGCGGCGGGTGCCCACCGAGGTCGACGGCGACCTCGAACCCGGCACGGATGCCGCGGTCCTCGCTGCGGGCCACGCGACGATCAGCGTCGTGCAGCCGGTGACGGACGCGGCGGAGCAGCTACTGCCCGAGCGCCTGCCGGACCTGGCTTGAACCGCGTCAGACGGACTCCTCGTCGCGCGACGGCTCGCCGCCGGCATCCACCTCCTCGCCCGCGATCACCCGGTTCTGGCCGACCGCGGGCTCGTCCCCGGCGTACTCGGTGTCCACGGACTCGTCGAGCTGGTTCAGCGGGGTGTCCGCGACCGGGCGCGCCGAGGTGTCCGCGACCACGACGTCCGGGCGCTCCTCCGCGAGCCGGGAGTCCAGTGCGCGATCATCGTGCTCCTCGGCAGGCGTGGTGCCGTACCGATTGGCTCCCGACCAGCGCTCCGGGGGCTCGACCCCGGCTTCGAGGGG
>JALYQB010000306.1 GCA_030856045.1 Actinomycetota bacterium | reverse complement strand
GCAGCGGCCCGCGACGGACCTGCACATGCGAGGAGGACCGGAAGTGATCCAGAACGACGAGGCACAGCATGCCGTCGACCTGACACCGTTGGGCACCGAGGAGGAGTTCGTGGCCATGATCGATGAGCTGGTCGCCGACGACGTACCTCGGGTGTTCGCGCTGGTCGAGGAGTGCGGTGAGCGGGCCGACGGGTGGATCATCGCCTGGGGCATGGCCTTCGAGGACCACGCCGAACTGGTCAGCGTCCGTCGCGGCATGCACGGCCACTTCCAGTCAGCCGAGAACGCGCGGCGGGCGTTCGCACGCCGTCGGAAGGTGCGCCTGGTGTGGGCCACGCCCGAGCGCTCCCCAGAACAATCGGACGCGGCATCACCCCGTTGATCCGCCATCGCGACGTCTGTGCACGACCAGCGAATCCGGACCGATCTCGACGAAGTCAGCCTCGTCGAGCGCGGCGGCGATCGCGTCCAGATGCCTCTCGAACAGCGACACCAGCGCAGTGTTGGTGTTGCCGGTCGCGACCACAAGCAGTCGCCGCGGGGACCGTGCCAGCAGGTGGCCGTCCCGGAAGTCCCGATCCTTCGTCACCACGACGCGGTCGTCGTCGTCCGCCAGCTCCGCGATCCGCGTGTTCGGCACTGCTCAGGAACCGTGCGAGCCGAGCGGGCAGCTGGGCGTCAACGAGGAACGTCACGCCGCGCCGAGCGAAACCACCCGATGCCGACCTGCGGCGAGCGCACCGAACTCCAGCGCGGCGAGGAGGTCGTCACGCTCCAGGTCCGGATAGTCGGCGAGCACCTCATCGATCGTCATGCCCGCAGACAAGAGCTCCAGCAGGTTCTCGACGGGGTAACGCAAACCTCGGACCGTCGGCTGGCCGTGGCAGACCGCCGGGTCCGATGTGATGCGCTCCAGCCTGGACATGGTGTCACGATACCGCGACAGCGGCGGCTGCGGCGCGACTCACCGTGAGCCGCGGGCGACCCAGACTGGCCCGCCTCTGCCCCGGGGTCGTTCGTGCTGGTCCGTCGTGGGTGCGCCCGAAGGGAATCGAACTCCAACCTTCTGTGGGCGGTTCAGCTGAGCCGCTGCTCGAGGCGAAACGTCACCTCGACGCCGGCCTGATCCTTACCGATGAGCTTGCACAGGGCCGTCTTGATGGGGAGCCAGTGCGGACCGTTGCCCGACGGCATCAGGGTGGCGGTGAACGGGTGGCCGTCGATCGTCCCGCCGACCTTGACGGGCCGCCTCGTCCCAAGGAGTTCGGCGGAGCCCGGCACGGTCACGTAGGTGGCGAAGGCTCCGTCCTTCTGGATCCGCGCGGTAAAGGTGTGGTCGAGCGGTTGCGTGGTCTTCTGCGTGGTCATCGTTGTCTCCCGAGGTCGTCTGTCGATGGCGTGTTGCTGTCGGGCGGAGAGATCGCGCGCTGGCCGGCCCGCCGCGCAGCGCGCTCGATCCCGTATCACCCGTTCTGCGCTGCGCGCTCGCGGCGTCGTCGCTCAGTTCCCGTGCAGGACCGCGCGCAGCCGGTTGGCGAACCGGTCGGGGTCCTCGACGAACCCGATGTGGCCGCCGGGGAACATGGTGGGCTCGATGCCCAGCGCCGCGGCGAGCGCGGTCGAGGTGCGGTCGCAGAGCTGGCCACCCGATTCGTCGCCGATGCCGACCACGATGCGGGTCGTCGCCGCGCGCAGGGAGGTGAGGTCGGGGAGCCAGCGAGTCGTCGGGCGCAGCTCGTGCGCGAACCAGACGTTCGCGTCCGCGGCCGCCTGCGGATCGCGTTGGCCCCCGAACATCTCCTCGAACCGCCCTCGGGCAGGGTGATGTTGGCCTGGACCAGGAACTTCCTCCAGGCCCCCACAACGTCGCCGGCGAGGTGGGTGGCGATGATGTCCTCGGTCTGCGCGCGGAGCTGCTCGCGATCGTCGAGCAGCTCGTCCAGCGGGGGCTCGTGGGCGACGACGGTGTGGACCAGCTCGGGGTGGGCCTGTACCAGGGCCAACGCGCTGACGGCGCCGCCGCTGGAGCCGACGACCGCGGCCGGGCCGGCGTCGAGGTGGGTGAGGAGCCGGGAGAGGTCGTCGGCGCGCATCTCCGGGGTCGAGTCCCGGTCGGGGTCGGCGACGGGGCTGCGGTTGATGCCCCGCGGGTCGGTGGTGAGCACGGTGTGGTCGGAGGCGAGCCGGTCGGCCAGCGGCGCAAAAGACGAGGCGTCCATCGGGGCGCCGACGAGCACCACGAGAGGGCCCCGGCCCCGTACCTCGTAATGCAGTCGCGCGTCGGGGACCTCGAGGGTCGCGACGGTGGCGGGAACGGTCGACGTGTCGTTCATCGGGGCCTCCTGGCACGGGTTGATGCTGGGTCGGAGCAGGGACCGCCGCGGTGGGGCAGACTCATCGCTCGTGAGCGAGATTTCTGCGCGGGCCGCGGACACGACGGCCGAGGACCCCGACCTGGCCCGGGTCCGCGACGGTGACGGCGCCGCGTTCACCCGCCTCGTGGAGCCCCTGCGCCGGCAGCTGCACGCCCACTGCTACCGCATGCTCGGCTCGACCCACGACGCCGACGACGCCCTGCAGGACGCCCTGCTGCGGGCGTGGCGGGGGCTCGCGCGCTTCGAGGGTCGCAGCTCGCTGCGCTCGTGGCTGTACACCGTGGTCACCCATACCTGCCTGGACACCGTCGAGCGCCGCGGCATGCGGGCGCTGCCGGTCGACCTCGGCCCGTCCAGCGACCGCGCGGTGCTCGGCGACGCCCCGCGCAGCGACGTCGCCTGGCTGGGCCCCTACCCGGATGCGGGCC
>JALYQB010000279.1 GCA_030856045.1 Actinomycetota bacterium | reverse complement strand
GCGGCGTGCTCCGCTCGTTCGCCTGGGAGGGGCTGCGCTCCGGCGCGGTCCTGGACCGGTGCGACCAGCTGGTGCAGGGCCTGGAGATGGCGTCGATGGCCACCGCCCTGTACGCGCGTCTGGAGCCCGCGCGCGGCGGCTCGTTGCGTCGGCTGTCCTACTCGAACGCGGGGCACCCGCCTGCGCTGCTGCGCCGGCCGAGCGGGACCACCGAGTTCCTCGACGCGAACCTGTCCCCACTGCTCGGCGCGGTCGCGGGAATCGGCCGTACCGAGGCGTCGGTGACGTGTCCGCCGGGTTCGATACTCCTGCTCTACACCGACGGGCTCACCGATCTGCCGGGCCAGGACGCCGACCTGCGCCAGGAACGGCTCCACGAGGTCGTCGAGTCGGTACCCGACGGCGCGGACGTCGAGGCGACCGGGTGCTGGCCGAGCTCGTGCCCTCGGGATCCCCCTACGACGACGTCGCGCTGCTCGCCGTCGTCGTCGAGGAGTGAGCCGCACCGGCCCGATCGTCCTCTCGAGCATCGTTACTTTCCGTCCCCGTACCTCACCCAGCTGCGCTGTAGTGTCACCTCCTGCGTACACCGCTGCCCCGCGAGCTCCTCCGTAGCATCTTCTTGGATGCTCATATCGGCTATGGCCCCTCATCCACCTTGGTCCTTCGTCGCTGAGAACAGTCGTGTCTCGTCTGAGGGCAGCCCAGGGTGCAGCTCAAGGAGGATGGTTGCAGCTGAGGCGAGGTGAGGTTCCCGCCCGGAGCACTCGTGATCGTCTGCATCCTCCTCGATGCGGCTTGTACGGCCTGATCGATGGCCCCTGCCTCGACTCGTCATGTCGTGCTGGACGTACCGGGCAGACCTTCGTGGGGCACGCTCGGGAGTTCCGTGCGTTACACGCCGAGCGGCAACGGAGTGCGCAGGGCGAGCTGCGAGTGGCCCTGGTGCTCGGCGACGCGGGACTGGGCAAGACACGGCTGGCGGCCGAACTGCTGCCTTGCGAGAACGAACCGGCCGTCGGGTTGGTCCCGCATGGCTCCCCCTTCCAAGCAGTGCCGTTGTTCGACCACTGGGCCGAGGCGCTTGGCCGGCACGTGGGGGGACTGGACGCTGATGAGATCCGTCGCGCGTGCGGGAGCGGGCTCGGCGATCTTCCGACGCTCCTGCGCAGCGCCGAGACCGCACCCGAGGCGCCCTCGTGGGCGGAGGTCCTCCGCTGCCACTTCGTCGAGCAGATCCCCCGGCTGCTCACCAAGGCGAGCGCTGACCACCCGGTCGTCGTGATCCTCGACGATGCCCACGAGTGCGACGATGCGGTGTGGGAGATGTTGTCGCGTCTGGCGTGGGACTTTCCGGCCGACCGTCTGTTCGTGCTCGTCACCGCCCGGCCGGGGGAGCTGGCCAGGCATCGGTGCGCCGTCAGGACGCTGCAAACCTTGGAGCAAGCGGGAGTGGTACGCCGGGTCCACCTTTCCCCGCTCACGGAGGAGGATGTCCGGGAGCTGGCTGCGGCGCTGCTTCGACAAGACCAGGTGCCTGCAGCGTTGGTGGACTGGCTGATGGTCCGATCGCGGGGCAATCCGAGATTAGCCGTCGGATTGCTTGAGGCGCTGGTTGACGAGGACGCAGATCTCCAGGCGCCGGTGCTGTGCGGGGTGCCGGAGAAACTGGCCCGCTGGGTGCGCGCTGAGGTGGCGCGGCTGAACCCGTCGACGCTGCCCGTCCTCGAGGTGCTCGCCGTCGTCGGCGACCTGGTCGACCCGGACGACCTCGCTCAGATCGTCGGCCAGCCGGTCGAGGACGTCGCGCCCATCCTGGAGCGGCTCGTGGGCTCTGGGATGGTCATCGAGCAGGAGCACGGCCTGTCCTTGGGCTACGAGGTCGCTCACCCGCTCATCCGGGAGGTGCTCTACGTCGACATCGGTGGCGCCAGGCGGCGGGTGATGCACCGGCGGGTGGCGCAGACGCTGCTCGGGTCTGGCCGGGTGGAGGTGACGATCGACACGCTACTCGAGGAAGCTCGGCAGGCCACGCTGCGAAGGTCGCATTCCCAGGTGTGGGCGGTCGTCCAGACGTTGCTCGATCTGTTGCCGTTCGGCGACGAGCGCTGGCTGGACGTGTTCGATGCGTTGTCCCGATGGTCGGACTGGGGCATCCCGTGCCGTACGGAGTGGTACGGGGTCGCCGAGATGGCCGCCGTGCAGAGGATGCGGCAGCTGCTCGCCGGAGTGAGCGACCTGCGACGCCAAGCCCACGTCCGGTTGTGGGTCGCGGGCTTGCTCGTGTACGTGGCTGGTGATCTGGATGCGGGGGAGTGTGAGTGCCGCCAGGCCCGTGCGCTGTACTGGCGGGCCGGCTGCGAGCACGAGTCGCTGATGGCTGCGATCGAGCTGGCCAAGATACGCGGATGGGCAGGTGACCTGCGCGGTCAGGAGCTGGCAGCGCGGCAGCTCGTGAGCGAGGCAGAGCGGGCGAGGGATCAACGAGGGCTCGCGGGGGC
>JALYQB010000203.1 GCA_030856045.1 Actinomycetota bacterium | reverse complement strand
GTGGTCTTGCCCGGGTGCGCTCGAAGCACCCGACCGGCGTACTGGACGAGGCGCCCCTTGAACGCGATGGGAGCCGCGAGGAACAGCGTGTCGAGGACGGGGCAGTCGAAGCCTTCGCCGACGTAGGGGCCGGTGGCGACGACGAGCAAGGGCGCGCTGTCCGGGGACGGCTCGAGCCGGGCGAGGGCAGCGCGGCGGGTCTTCGCGCCCATGCCGCCGCGCAGCACCACGGGATCGCGATCTCGGGATCGTAAGGCGTCGGCGAGCCGGTCGACGTGCGCGGTCCACTGGGTGAGCACCAGGCAGTGTCGGCCACGGTCCAGCGCGGCGATGACGTCGTCGACGACCTGCTCCGTGCGGTCCGCATCGGCGGCGAGGTCGCGGTAGACGGCGGCGATCCCGCCGGGCGCCGACGGGTCAGCCTCCCCGCGGTAGCGGAAGGTCGTGGCATGCACCACCAGGACCGGTTCCGGAGTCGCCGCCGCCATCGAGGCGGCCTCCAGGGTTCCGGGTGCCGGGGCGCGCATCGTGTGCCGCACCGGCCCGAGCTGCAGGCCGATCAGGTCATCGAGCTGGTCGCGCCGGTAGGGAGTGGCGGTCAGGCCCAGCCAACGGCGAGCCGGGATCTGCCGGACGGCGTGCTCGAACGCCGCTGCCGGCAGGTGGTGACACTCGTCGACGACCACGAGTCCGTACCCCGCAGCCAGCGCACCGATATCCGCACGGCGGGCGAGCGTCTGCAACATCGCGACGTCGACGGTGCCGCGGGTCTTGGCCCGCCCGCCGCCGAGCTGCCCGGCCGTGACGCCGAGCAGGTCGCGCAGCTGTGCCCGCCACTGATCTGCCAAGGTCTTGCGATCCACCAGCACGAGCGTCGACGTGGCGTGCCGGGCGATCACCGCGCAGGCGATGACCGTCTTGCCCGCACCCGGCGGTGCGACCAGGACGCCGTTGTCATGAGCTGTCAGCGCGTCGACCGCGACCTGCTGGGCCGGACCGAGCGTCGCGGTGAAGTCGAGGGACTGCGGTTCCCCCCGCGCGCGTTCGTCGCTCGCCGCCAGGCGGCTGCCGGCCTGCTCGACGAGACCGGTGAGAGTCTCGATCATGCCGCGGGGGAGCACCAGACTGCCGTCGAGCGTCTCGTCGTAGCTGCGCAGAAACCGCGGTACATCCCAGGTGGACACGCGGCGTCGCTGACGCTCGTAGAACAGCGGATTCGCCATCGACGCGGCGTGCTTGAGCGTGGCCAGCAGCGCGGGGGTCAGATCCGCACCGTCGACGTTGATGCCCGCACCCAGGCGAGCGTGCACGACCGGTGGCGGCTGCGGACGGGTTCGCGTCGATGTCGGCGCCGCGAGGCGGTCCACCGAGACCCCGACGGTCACCGTGCCGATCCGTCCCGCAAGCCGAGTGGCCTCCCGGGGCGTGAGCCGATCCAGTGTGGACAGATAGGCCCACTGGTCCTCGTGTGGCTCCAGGGTGCCGAGATCGAGGAAGACCGTGGCTCCGTCACGTCGGCATCGGCCCTGCAAGGGGGCTGCGATGAGGTTGCCGACGCTCCCGAGGCCGGCAGCACATCCTGGGAGGGGAACAACCGGTCGTAGCTGGACAGGTCCATTCGCCCACGCAGGGCGATGGCCTCCCGCAGCAGTCCCGTTCCGAGTCGCCGCGCGGTAGCCGCGGGAATGGGCGCGGTGAAGAACATCCATGCATGCGCACCGATGCCCGACCGCGACACCTCCAACGCGGCCGGTACCCCGGCCGATCTGGCGGCCTTGAGGTAGGAGAGCGCGTCGAGCATCGCGGCCGGACCGTCGAAGTCGGCCGCGAGCCACCAGCACCTGTCGCCGTCCAGCAGCGGGTACAGCCCGATGTGGACGTCACCGGAGAGGTGCGCAGTGAGCACCTCATCAGTCAATGGCAGGTAGTCCCTGCCACCGCCGGCACCCACCCCGACCGGGACGTCCGGGAGTTCTCCCAGCGCAGCGCGTACACGTCGGTCCGGGCTGCGAACAGTGTCCGGAAGAAGGCCACCTTCGCCGCCGGCGCCGAACCGGCGTGCGCCGGGCCGGAGTCCCGGTCGAAGAACGCAGTCTGTTCCGCCCCGGGCGGTCTGGCCTGCTTGGGTGTGAGTTCCAGCAGCCGCCGAAGCCGCGCGTTGTCCACCTGCAGCCGCGCAACGTGCGTCCGCAGGCCCTCGAGCTCGTCAACCAGGCCGGCAGCCGGATCGCCGTGCGGGCCGAGCGATTGGTGCACAACCGGGACGGTAGAGCACCCGAGGCCCCGCGGCCTGGATCAACCGGCTCGCCAGTAGCGCGTCCCTGCTCGCCGTCGACGACTCCGGGCTGGCGGGCCGACTCATGGTGGGCGCCGGCGAGTGGATTTCCCGCGGTGCGCAGGTGGGTGAGCAGAAGGACGCCGCCTGCGCTCGGACGTCGAGACCGCGGTGCGCAGTACAACCTGAGGATCGACGCTGGCTGGTCCGACCCCGCGCTGGACACCGCGATCGGCTGGGCGCGCTCCTCGTGGAGCGCTATGGCGCTGTTCGCCACCGGCGGGGTGTACATCGACTTCGCCGGCATCGACCGCCGCCGCCGACCGTCCGGAGGTCGCTCGTCAGCCGGCTCGGGATGCACCCGACATTCGCTGCTCCGGGCCTATCTGGGGGACTAATCCTCGGAATCCAGTGCGGCTGCGTTCGCCAACGCCCGCCAGGTCTGCGGACCGACGATGCCGTCCTGCTGCAGATCGTTGTCCGCTTGGAATGCCTTGACGGAGGCCTCCGTGTTGGGACCGAAGATACCATCGAAGTCCAGATATGGCGGCACGATCCGACTCAGGATAACCTGTATCGCCGTGACAGCCGCGCCGCTGCTGCCCTCCTGGAGAGTGCGGATCAGACGCGACCAGGTCAGTTCGCCGACGATGCCGTCCTGCTGCAGATCGTTGTCCGCTTGGAATGCCTTGACGGCGCTCTCTGTGTTGGGACCGAAGATACCATCGACCGTCACGGCCACGCCTCGGTCTTCCAGCAGGTACTGCATCACACGCACGGCAGCGTTGCGATCGCCACGCCGCAGGACCGGAAACGTGCTCATCGA